>NZ_LZHK01000110.1:0-7027 GCF_001690415.1 Gilliamella sp. Imp1-1 | reverse complement strand
TTCAGCTTCTTTTAAAATAGCGACAATTTGATGTTCAGTCATTTTTTTCATAATTAAATCCCCTTTTACTTTTATCATAGAGAATTTTCTACTTTTTTGCTGTACTATTTTAGGGGATAGTTACAAAACATTTATCTAACAAACAAAGACCGCCCCATTTTTGTCAAAAAGTTTCAGGAATGTACTACGTTTATGTATAAAAACAATAAAAATCAAATGAATATTAATAGGTAAATATTCTCTAGTTTGCTGTTTCGTTTCATTTTTAAGTAAAGGTAAACGTTTGGTATCAACGTGTAGCATTTCTCCCGGATAGGTTTTGTTATAGCGTTTAGCTTGCCGCCTTAATTTATCTTCAATCGATTTTTCGACTTTAACCAGACGGTTAATTCCATAACGAATGGTTTTATAACGTTCATTCTTACTGGTTAAAGGCACAAAAAGCTTCAATCGGGCTTTCTTTTGTACATTATAAATGGTAGGTCGACTGACCATAAAGCGTTTTGCCAAATCAGTGACCGTTATTTTTTCTTTATGATATAAGCGCCATATCTCTTGTCTGTGATAAGGCGTTAGTTTTGTTTTTTTATGTATATTCATTACAGTAGTTTCTCAAATTACTGTAAACAATACTCGTAAATCCTACATGTAATACATTAAAGCAAGCCTTATTTCAGCGTAAATTTCCTAAAAATGTACTCATTCATAGTGACCAAGGAAGCCAATATTGCAGTGATGATTTCAAGCAATTATTGTTACAATATGGGCTAAGGCAAAGCATGAGTCGAAGAGGCAACTGCTTTGATAATACGGTTGTTGAAAGTTTTTTTCATATACTCAAAACACACATTATTCATGACTATTACTACAAAACGAGGAAACTGGCTAATAAAGCACTATTTGAATATATTGAAATCTATTATAATCGGATACGCCGTCATTCAGCCAATGGTTGGGTATCACCTGAACAATATGAACAGCAATATTACCAAAACGAAAAAATGATAGAGGTGCGCACTGTCTAATATTTTGGCGAGGATCACTATTTTAGGGGGGAGTTACACTATTTGTATATTGTGCCGATACCATTTTTATCATTAAAATTCATTTATCTATTTCATGGAATATTGATAAAATTTTGAATTTAATTTATAATCATTATTTAATAAAATAATAAAAAAATGAAAAGGTTACCAATTCTTTCAGTTGTTATTCCAGTCTATAACACTGAAAAATATTTGATTAAGTGTTTAGATAGTGTTATCAATCAGTCTTTCAAAAATATTGAAATCATTTGTGTAAATGATGGTTCGACAGATAATTCGCTTGATATTTTAAAAAAGTATACTGAGAAAGATAAACGGATTAAAATTATTAGTAAAAATAACGGGGGCTTGTCTTCAGCAAGAAATGTTGGCATTGAAAATGCCCAAGGTAAGTATATTACTTTTGTCGATTCAGATGATTTTATTGAATTAAATACCTATGAAAGTTCGTTGTTATATTTCAACGTAGATACAGTAGACCTTGTTTATTTTTCTACACGGCTCGTTTTTGAAAATAATGTCGCTCGAATTCAGGACGAACGATATTTTGAACATAAATATACAGGTTTAGTTAACTTATCCAATGATGTTATAGCAAATATGGATGTCTGTGCATGGAATAAAATATATAAACTTTCAATAATAAAGAAATATGATATTAAATTTCCTGACGGGCTTTGGTATGAAGATAATCCGTTTTTTTGGTCTTATGCTTTGGTTTGTGATTCTGCATTTTTTGTGAATAAAAGGTTTTATAATTATCTGATAAGAAGCGGCTCAATAATGAGTCAACATAATAAAAAGGGTAAAGTTTATCATAAAACTCTACATGAACTAGATTCGTTATTATGTTTTGAGTATTTACTTCATTTCGTTTTTAAATGGAATTTATTTGATAAATTTAAACCTATTTTAGTTGATTTGTTTCAACAAAAAATTTATGAGTCTTTACGTCGCTTACCAAAAAAAGAAAGGGTACTTGTTTTAAATAAGTCGACCAAGATTGCCAATCTATTTAATCTTAAATTTCATTTTCCTAATGATCGTTATTTAATTTCATTATCTAATAAGCAATATCATAAAATAGGTGAAATAAATGAATTATTTTTAACGAAGAGACAGCGCTTGCTTGGTATTTGGAATGCAAATAAATATTATTTTATTTGTTTTTTAGGTATTAAAATAAAAGTAAAAAAAAGTAAAAAATAATATAAATTTGTTGTTAGTTATGTTTTTATTTCAGCATTTACTTATCTTATCAAGCTTACAATAAAATTAACGAGTAAGCTCCTATTTATAGTATAATGCTCTGTAATTTTATTATTGAAATACTTTATTATGTCTCAACAACTAAATTCAATTACGACTTTAAAGAAACTTTGGCCGTTTATAAGTCCATATAAAAAAGCATTAATCGTTGCAGTTATTGGACTTTTGTTAAATGCGGCTACAGATGCAACTTTAATATCACTCACCAAACCGTTGCTTGATCATGGGCTAATGGATAAGAATTATTCTCTACTAATTATAATTGCGATTGCAATTATTGGTTTAATCTTGCTAAGAGGTTTATCTAATTATATATCCGCATATTGTCTTTCTTGGTTATCTGGAAAAGTAGTAACTAAATTTCGACAAATGATATTTAATCATTTAATCAAAAGCCCTATAAGTTTCCATGATAGACAATCTGTTGGTGATCTTGTTTCTGTTATAACTTTTAATACTCAAATGTTATCAAAAGCCTCTTCTGATGCATTAATCATACTTATTCGAGAGATAACATATGCGATCGGATTATGCATAGTTATGTTATATGGAAGTTGGAAATTAGCTTCAGTGCTTATTATTTTAGTTCCATTGATCATTTTTATTGCACAATTTATTGCTAAAAAATTTAGGCAAACAATTGCATCAATGCAACAAGGAATGGGACAAATTACCACAGCAAGTGATGAAATGTTGAAAGGACATAAGGAAATTTTGATCTTTAATGCTAGAGAGTATGAGAAACGTAATTTTAGCTACATAACAGATTGTGTTAGGCGTGGAATGCTAAAAATAGAAGTGGTTTCCAGATTGTCAACTCCGATTATTCAGTTGGTTGCCACTTTAGGATTGGGTTTTATTCTCTATCTAGTTGCTAGCCAAAATCTAGATATTACGCCAGGATCTTTTACTGTAGTTTTTTCTGCAATGGTTGCTGTTATGCGTCCTTTACGAGAATTAACAAGTTTGCATGTTGAGCTGCAAAAAGGAGCGATTGCTTGTGAATCATTATTTGATCTTTTGAATTCCCCATTAGAGGATGACCATGGCACTATTGTTGCTGAAAAAGTTAAAGGGGATGTTGAGTTTAAAAATGTAACTTATACTTACCCTACTCGACATACACCGGCACTTAATGATATTTCTTTAAAAATTAGGGCTGGGCAAACGATCGCATTAGTAGGTCGTTCAGGTGCTGGTAAATCTACAATTGCAAGTTTGCTTCCTCGTTTTTATGATGTTTCACACGGTGAAATATTATTAGATGCTATAAATATTAAGGAATATACATTGAGCTCATTACGCAAGCAAATTGGGTATGTTTCTCAAAATGTACATTTATTTAATGGAACAATTGCTGAAAATATTGCTTACGGTGAAAAAGATTTGCATGGTAGAGATGATATAATTAAAGCTGCTAAACTAGCTAATGCAATTGAATTTATTGATAAGTTGGAAAAAGGGATAGATACTGAAGTCGGTGATAATGGCATTTTGTTATCTGGTGGTCAACGGCAACGTATTGCAATTGCACGTGTTTTATTGCGTGATAATCCAGTTTTAATTTTTGATGAGGCTACTTCTGCATTAGATAATGAGTCAGAGCGACTTGTTCAAGATGCTATAGAAATTTTACAAAAAAACAGAACGTCAATTATAATTGCCCATCGTCTATCTACTATTGAAAAAGCAGATCGAATTTTAGTTATTGATGATGGAAAGGTTATTGAAGATGGAAACCATCAATCATTAATCAATTTAGGTGGAATTTATGCTCAAATGCATAAAATGCAATTTAATTCTTAAATATAATTCAAAATAGATAATAGATGATATGACTAAACCAAGTAAACCTAAATATCAACATAATTTAGATAAAGATTCATCAACATGGAGAACTTTTTTAAAACTATGGCCATTAATTGCAGAGCATAAATTTATTTTATTCTTGTCTGTTATTTTACTTGTTGCCAGTGCTTTTGCTGATACCTCATTGATAGCTTTACTGCGCCCATTACTTGATCGCGGTTTTTCAATGAATGATCAAGATTTTTTATTGATGGCACCTTTTTATATTTTTGGATTAGTTTTATTACGAGGGATTGCAAATTATGGTTATTCTATTTTTCTATCATTGATTTCGGGTAGAATAGTGATGAACATTCGACAAAGGCTATTTAGTCATTTTGTAGATGCTCCTGTTAGTTTTTATGATCAAAACTCAACAGGTCGTTTGTTATCACGAATTACTTATGACACTGATCAAGTTGCAGCATCGTCATCGGATGCTTTAATTACTATTATTCGTGAGTCAGCATTCATTTGTGGCTTATTTTATACGATGTTTTACAATAGCTGGCAGTTGTCTTTGTCTTTAATTATCATCACTCCAATAGTTATTGGGCTAATAACGTTTATTTCGGTTAAGTTTCGACGCTTGGCTAAAAATATGCAAAACTCAATGGGCAGTGTTACTATGGCTGTTGAGCAAATGCTAAAAGGACACAGAGAAATAGTGATATTTGGAGCTCAAGAGGAAGAATCCAAAAGTTTTGAAAAAGTAAGTAATAAATTCCGGCGCGACAGCATGAGGTTGGTTTCTGTTTCTGCATTATCTACACCAATTGTTCAGGTCGTTATTTCTTTTGCCATTGCATTTGTATTATTAACTGCAAGCAATCCCAACTTGAATATAACTCCAGGGGAATTTACTGTTGTTTTTTCTTCATTAGTTGCTTTGATGCAACCAATCAAAAGTTTAACTAGTGTAAATGCGGGGTTTCAAAAAGGTATGGCCGCTTGTCAAACATTGTTTGCCATATTAGAACAGCCAATAGAAAATGATAATGGCTCTTTAAATATTGAAAAAGTAAAAGGAAATATTGTTTTTAAAAATGTATCATTTGGTTATGAAACTAGACATAATTTGGCCTTACAAAACATTAGTTTTTCTGTTCCTGCTGGTAAAACAGTCGCTTTAGTGGGACGTTCAGGTTCAGGTAAAACTACGATAGCAAGCTTACTTACTCGTTTTTATGATGTTTCACAGGGTACGATTTTTATAGATGGTGTTAATATACAGGAGTTTACCTTATATTGTTTAAGAAATCAGATTGGGTTAGTATCTCAACATGTTCATTTATTTAATGATACAATTGCGAATAATATTGCATATGGTAAAATCGGCGAATTTTCCCAGCATCAAATCGAAGAGGCAGCCAAAAAAGCTAACGCTTATGATTTTATACAACAGTTTGATAAAGGTTTCAACACATTAGTTGGCGAAAATGGTGTATTGTTATCGGGAGGACAACGTCAACGTATTGCAATAGCTCGAGCTTTATTGAGGGATAATCCGATCCTTATTTTAGATGAAGCTACATCTGCTTTAGATACTGAATCAGAACGAGCAATACAAAAAGCTTTAGATGAATTACAAAAGGGGAGAACGTCTATTGTTATTGCCCATAGATTGTCGACTATTGAAAATGCAGATGAAATACTAGTTATGAATGAAGGCCGAATTATTGAAAAGGGAACTCATTCTGAATTATTAAGTATGAACGGTATGTATACAAAGTTATATAAAAGTAATTTTAACGATTAATTAATTTTTTAACATTTTGATTTAATAAGTAATTACTAAAATTTATCTAATGAAGAATATTGCTGGTAATTGTTTTTAATATCTAATTTTGGATATTGTTTGGTAATTGCGCATTTTAATAGTGCTTTTTTCGTTGCAAGAAAACAATCGTATTGTTTTAAGAATTTTAAGATATAGAAAATATTCCTTATAACCTTAGGTTTATTGTTTGTATAAATGCGAATTAATATTTTCAATAAACCTAGTTCCTTAATTATTGCATCTTTTTCTTGTTTTGGTTTAATTATATTGGATCTTAAAATAGTTTCTAAATAAGTTACATTCATAACCAAAATATAATTGAGTTTTGCTTTATCTGATAATGGTAAATCATTAATTTGTTGTATACATTTTTTTAAAACACTTCTTAAAGTTTCAGTATATATATTATCAATACAGAAATTAGATAACGAGGAAGAGCGAACTCGGTGAAAAAGCGCATCCTTATTATTAAAATAATAGGATGTTTTTGCGTTAGTCATAATAGCAAGTGATACCAAGTGATCTTCATGATTAGTTCCACTAAACTTTTTTGTGAATAGTTGCCGTTTAAAAATGTATCTCCATACTACACCAGAGTAATTTACTTTTTCTAATAAATAATTTAGTAATTCTGTACCCGATTTAAAAACTGTTGGCTCTATATCCATAATTTTATTTGTTGCATTTATGGGTAGGTTAACCTTAAAAGTGGTATAGTCAAAATAGAATACATTTAAGTTAGGTTCGGCCTTTATTGAATATTTAAATTGATAAAATAGATTTGTATTTAGAATATCATCCGAATCGATAAATAAAATATATTCACTAGTTGCTAACTCTACACCTTTATTTCTAGCTTCACTAACCCCTTGATTTGTCTGGCTAATAATTTTTATACAATCGAATTTTGATGAATATTTTTGGATAATTAATAGTGTATCGTCAGTTGAACCATCATCTATGCAAATAATTTCTTCGGGTAAACAGCTTTGATGAATTAATGAGTCCAGACAATTAGCAATGTAATTTTCTACATTATAACAAGGTATAATTATCGAAATAGGAGCATTATTATTTATCATAT
>NZ_LZHK01000109.1:0-5777 GCF_001690415.1 Gilliamella sp. Imp1-1 | reverse complement strand
ACAGTGATAGCCGATAAAGGTTATGACAGCGAGCCTTTTCGGTGCTTTGTTCGTCAAAAAGGCGGACGAACGGTGATTGCTAAACGTAATTATGGTAAGGATATAGATAAAAGCAGTATGGATAGGTGCCTTTATCGCTATCGTCATTTAGTCGAGAATGCCTTTGCTAGAATCAAGCAATATCGTTCAATATCAACTAGATACGATAAGTTAGAAAGGAATTATGCTAGTATGGTATCACTGGCATTTATGTTAATGTGGCTGCCAATGTATTGTTGAGTAATTTATGTACAGCAAAGATCAACAGCCCCTATTAACAAAATTAAGGCACACAATGTGCCTTAATAAATATATTAACTATAAATGTAGCTATTTAACTGTTTTTTCACTACGTGATAAGCCTATAATTCCTGAACGGACTGTTTCGATAATATTGCATGTTTCACGGATTGAGGCTAAAAATGAATCTAGTTTTTCGCTAGTACCCGATAGTTGTACAATGTAATGTGTTGCAGTGACATCTACGATCGAGCCCCTAAAAATATCGGCACAACGTTTAACTTCATCACGTGCCTGTGAACCTTTTGCTTCTACTTTTACTAGCATGATTTCACGCTCTACATGCGGGCCTTCGGTTAAATCATGAACACGGTAAACATTAACAAGTTTATGCAATTGCTTTTGAATTTGTTCAATCACATGCTCATCACCCGAGGTCTGAATTGTCATGCGGTGCATGGTAGGATCTTCGGTCTGAGCAGTGGTAATAGTTTCAATATTAAAACCACGTTGCGAAAACAAGCCGATAATTCGTGATAATGCGCCCGGTTCGTTTTCGGTTAAGATTGATAATATATAACGCATTAGGTTCTCTCCGTTTTACTAAGCCACATTTCGTTCATTGCACCACCTCGAACTTGCATTGGATATACATGTTCAGTCGCATCAGTCATAACATCAACAAAAACTAAACGGTTTTTGATTGCCAGTGCTTGTTTCAGTTTAGATTCTAGTTCCTCACGCTTTGTTATTACCATACCAACATGACCATAGGCTTCTGCAATTTTGGCAAAATCAGGTAGAGATTCCATATAAGAACTTGAATGGCGTCCAGCATAAATCATATCTTGCCACTGTTTAACCATACCTAAAAAGCGGTTGTTCAAATTTAAAACCAATACTGGTAAGCCATATTGCAATGCAGTTGATAATTCTTGAATATTCATTTGGATACTACCATCGCCTGTTACACATACAACGGTTTTTTTAGGATATGCTAATTTAACTCCTAGCGCTGCTGGCAAACCAAATCCCATCGTGCCAAGCCCACCAGATGTGATAAAGTGACGAGGTTTGTCAAATGGGTAATAAAGCGCAGTAAACATTTGATGCTGACCAACATCGGTCGTCACAAATGCATCACCTTTGGTTAGTTTATATAACACTTGTATCGTTTCTTGTGGTTTAATGCTTTGCCCTTCATGGTTATAAGCTAAGCAGTGACGTGATCGCCAGTGTTCTATCTGTTTCCACCAATCAATTAATGCGTCAAGATCACGTTCTGTATCTAACTCATCTAACATAGACAGCAAAGTTTCAAGAACAACTTTTGCGTCTCCAACTACAGGAATCGAAGCAGATATAGTTTTTGAAATAGAAGTCGGATCAATATCAACATGAATAATTTTGGCTTTTGGACAATATTTTTCAACATTATTGGTTGTTCGATCATCAAAACGTGCACCAATTGCAAAAATTACATCGGCATTATGCATGGACATATTAGCTTCATAAACACCGTGCATACCTATCATACCAAGATAATGTTTATCAGTTCCTGGAAAAGCACTAATACCCATTAACGTTGAAGCGACAGGTAAGTTTAATTTTTCTGCAAGTGTTTTAATTTCGCCACTAGCATCGGCGGCAATAACCCCACCACCAATAAATAACACCGGCTTTTTAGCCGATAATAACGTGGTTAATGCTTTTCTGATCTGTTTTTTATGGCCTTGAATAGTTGGATTGTAAGATCTCATTAAAACTGATTTTGGATAATGATAATTATATTTGTTAGCTGGATTAACAATATCTTTTGGTAGATCGATAACCACTGGACCGGGCCTACCTGTCGAAGCAATATAAAATGCTTTTTTGATAGTTTCTGGAATATCTTTACTATCTTTGACTAAAAAACTGTGTTTAACAATCGGACGCGAAATTCCGATCATGTCACATTCTTGGAATGCATCATTACCAATTAGGTTACTGGCAACTTGTCCTGACAATATAACCAGTGGAACCGAATCCATATAAGCTGTTGCAATACCAGTAATAGTGTTTGTTGCCCCAGGACCTGATGTAACTAAAACAACACCAACATTCCCTGTTGCTCTAGCATAACCATCGGCCATATGTACCGCAGCTTGTTCATGGCGAACTAATATATGTTCAATACCGCCTAATGTGTGAATTGCATCATAAATATCAAGAACACTACCACCGGGATAGCCAAATATCTGTTTTACTCCTTGGTCAATCAAAGATTGAATAACCATCTCTGCGCCTGACAGTTTTGCCATGGTTGTTGTCTCCAATGTAACTGATTAGTCATTTAGTGGTTTATTTTGCATCAACTTATAAACAAAATCAATTAAAGTCAATTAACTAAGCGTTTTACTGAAAAAATTATCCACAAATACAAGTATTTTTTAAAATATTATGAATAATATCCGTAATCTATCTATTTTATTTAAATATTGCTAATTGATTTTATTGTTATTTTTTTATTTTTTATATAAACTCAGGAGATAAGTATTTCTAGCCATAACGGTGCTAGGATTCTTCATCACCCAAAGGTACAAATATGAGCAATATTTCTTCTAAACCAACCTCTCTTGCTGACTGGCAATTAGTTAAAGTTACAGGTGAGGATAACCGAGCTTTCTTGCAAGGTCAAATAACTAACGATATTAACCGACTTTCAGAAAAATCTACTCTTTATGCTGCTCATTGCGACAGTAAAGGCAGAATGTGGAGTACTTTATTGTTATTTCAACGAGGTAATGATATTTACTATATTGAGCGTAAAAGTGTTGTTAAAAAACAGATTGCCGAACTAACAAAATACGCTGTTTTTTCTAAAGTAACTATCGAACCAGTCGAAGATCTAAATATGGTCGGCTTGGTTGGAGATGCGATCCCTCCTGGAATCACAAAAAAATTAAGCGATAAAAACTGTTTTACTGAAAATAATATCACCTATATCAAACTACCTTTACCGCAAATGCGTGTTATTATGGTAACGCCGGAGCCTATTTCTGAAGATTTACATCCATGTAGCGACTGGCTAAAACTTGATCTTCAAGCTGGTTATCCTATCATTGATAATGACAATATGGCAATATTATTACCACAAGCTTGTAATTTGCAATCTTATGATGCAATCAGCTTTGAAAAAGGTTGTTACTGTGGTCAGGAAATGGTAGCTAGAGCGCAGTTCCGTGGAGCAAATACTCGTGGTATGTATGTTATAAAGGGCACGAGTGATGTTCTACCTAAAATTGGTAGTACACTTGAATATAAACTTGCCGGTGGTTGGCGAGAAGGGGGACTTGTGTTAGCTGCGGCAAAACTAGACGAAAAAGACGGTGTTTGCGTCCAAGTGGTACTTAATAATGGAATTGATTTAAATACGCCATTTAGAGTATATGGAAATGACAATAGCCGAATGACATTTTAATTGTCTGCGACTAATAAGCTGGGATAACACAACGTTTATTCCAGCTGTCGTTGAAATCTCGTTTTAACTTAGTTAGCAAGTTCTTGGTTAACTATTTCAACAAAATAGCTTACACCAGTTGTTAACACTTCATCATTAAAGTTAAAAGCTGGATTATGCAAATTAGCCCCTTTACCAGCGCCCAACCATACATAAACACCAGGGATTTTTTGTAGCATAAAAGCAAAATCTTCTGAACCCATTGAAGGGAGAGGATCAATAATTAAGTTATCTTGTCCCACAACTTGTTTAGCAGCTGCAATAGCAATATCAGCTTGTTTAGCGTAATTGATGGTAGCTGGGTAACGGCGTTGATAATCTACTTCCGCCTTGACTCCAAATGTTGTGGCAATACCTGTTGCTATTTGTTTAATACGATTTTCAGCCATATCTTGTACTTGTGCACTAAATGTTCTAACAGTACCGCGAATAACCGCTTCCTGTGGTAACACATTCCAAGTATCGCCACTATGAATTTGCGTTACGCTAACTACCAATGAACTTAAAGGATCAGCATTACGGCTCACAATACTTTGTAATCCATTTACGATTTGCGTAGCTGTCAAAATTGTATCTTTCCCTAGATGAGGCGCAGCGGCATGAGCACCAACACCCGTTATTTTGATCTCAAATACATCATACGATGCCATCATTGGGCCATGATTAATATAAAAGTGATTTAACTCCATATTAGGTTGATTATGCATGCCATATACTGCTTCAATCGGAAATCGT
The DNA here is from genome assembly GCF_001690415.1 of Gilliamella sp. Imp1-1. Taxonomy (NCBI): domain Bacteria; kingdom Pseudomonadati; phylum Pseudomonadota; class Gammaproteobacteria; order Orbales; family Orbaceae; genus Gilliamella; species Gilliamella sp. Imp1-1. The sequence continues at coordinate 1,261 of NZ_LZHK01000109.1, read as the reverse complement.
TCAAATAAGCCATTTTCAACCATTACTCTGGCTCCGCCTTCGTTTTCTTCAGCTGGTTGAAAAATAAGAACAACAGTACCAGCAAAATCACAGTGTTCGCTAAGATATCTAGCCGTTCCTAGTAACATAGCAGTATGTCCATCATGACCACACCCATGCATTTTGCCAGAAATGGTTGAGCAATAACTAATATTATTTTCTTCAATAATATCTAATGCATCTATATCAGCTCGCAGAGCAATCCATCGTCCATCACGATTACCTTTAATAATACCAACAACTCCTGTTGGAGCAAAATCAGTATATAACTCGGTAATACCAAAGGATTGTAACTTTTCGATAATAAATTGCGTGGTTTTAACCTCTTCAAAGGCTGTTTCTGGATGGGCGTGAATATGATGGCGCCATGTTATCATTTCGGTTTTTAATTGATTAATACTATTAGTTATCATAAGTAATTCCTTAGTAGGTGAATAACCTGCGGTTCAACAAACCTAGCTAACACTATAACGCGATTTTCACTTTTATAAAAATAACTAATTTTACTATGGATATCAATTTTAGTTATATATTGCATTTAATGAAAAAATAATACATTTATGAGTAGGAAAACGCTGAGTTGTTTACACTTCATGGTTAAAATAATCCTCTAAAAACTCATAAGGTGTTTTCCCTGAAATCGCTTTATGTGGTTTAACGGTATTATAAAAATTAATAAAGCGTTTCAGTTTTTGTTTTCTATCTATTGAATCGCTAAATATATGCTGATTATGCCACATCGCAATTCAAAGTTCGTATCACTCTTTCGGCTTTCCCATTCGTTTGTGGGCAGGCGGGTTTGGTGAATTTTTGATTAATACGGTGGTTGTTACACGTTTTAACAAATAAGTGTTCGCTGGTGCCTTGATATTCACGTCCATTATCGGAATAAACACATTCAATAGTATAAGGACATTGGGTTAACAAATCGTTTTGTAAAAATTGTGCCGCGCTAAATTGGGATTTATTAGGGTAAATACCCGCATAAAGCTCACGTGAAAAATCATCAATACCGACAAATAAATATTCTCTAGTTTGCTGTTTCGTTTCATTTTTAAGTAAAGGTAAACGTTTGGTATCAACGTGTAACATTTCACCCGGATAGGTTTTGTTATAGCGTTTAGCTTGCCGTCTTAATTTATCTTCAATCGATTTTTCGACTTTAACCAGACGTTTAATTCCATAACGAATGGTTTTATAACGTTCATTCTTACTGGTTAAA
>NZ_LZHK01000108.1:0-11872 GCF_001690415.1 Gilliamella sp. Imp1-1 | reverse complement strand
CCAAATTAAACAACCATTATCAAAATTAGATTTATTTCATTCAGACCGCGGTAAAGAGTTTGATAATCGGTTATTAGCGGATTGTTTTAAGACATTTAATATCACGCATTCATTAAGCAAGAAAGGGTGTCCATATGACAATGCGGTAGCGGAAGCGACATTTAAAACAATTAAAACGGAATTTGTAAAAGGCCAACGTTTCAACTCAACGGCTGAATTACAACGCGCTTTTTCGGCTTATGCTTATTGGTATAATCATAAACGATTACATTCTTCGTTAGGCTACTTGCCTCCCATTGAATTTAAAAAACACTTACCCCTTAATTTTTTTGTTTGAAAATGTGTTGCCATTCCAAAATATAAATTGTGCATACCTGTGGTCGGGAAATTTAGGTTGTATGATTCAGGTTTGGTTGATTGAACTAAGAAGCCTTTACTAGGATTCCATATGTTAGCAGGGCCTGCATATTCGTCGTCACCAAAATTTAGATTTGGCCTTACATAATTGATAACTGCCGACGGTTGTAGCATTATTGCATCACTGCGATTACTCGCTCGAGCTTTTTTACCATTCGCCTGTACATCCCATGACGATGACAATAATAACAGTGCTAATACCAGCAAAGCTGTTTTAGGTGATTTGAGCAATAATTTCGATAATAATTTGAGAGATAATTTGGAAAGTATAAATGAGTTTAGTGTAAAAACTCGTCGAATAAGATTATTTGATAAATTTAAGACATAGGTTTGCCAGTGCTGGTGTCTGAAATGATAATGCATTATGGTTCACCTGTCAAGTAATGATTTGTTTTATTTGAATTTTTATAATTATTCGCTTATTTAATAAGCTTATTTTCCTATAGCGATAAAAGTATAACCGTTTAAGGGGTGATTGACTAGTTTTTTGGCGGACTTTTTTGTAAAGAAATGTAAAGATAAAACAATTCGACTTTATAGATAGGTTAATTTTATAATTAAAATATGGTGTTAGCTTTATAGCTTTTGAATTTTGTCGGAATAACTGATATTGGTGATAACGTTTAATTTAAGAATTTTGAGCGTAACATCTTACAACTCACATGAGATACAAAATATGAACTACGGTACCCAACGCTCTCGCTCTTAACCATCGGTATGATTTACTCAAATCATTATGATATTCGCCTTTTTTAAGCCTCTTTGCTTTGCTCAGAAATGCCAAATTGTTCCTGATAAATTGGCATCCCTAACAAAGCACAAACACACCAAACAGTCCTATTTGGCGTGCTGCCCTCAGTCTATCAGCAAAGCACTCCGACACAGTTAAAAGATAGGTAGATTAACCTTGCCGTGTTGTGTGTTTTCTCTAAAATAGCTCAGGTAGACAATTGATTTTATTGAAGTTTTTATTAAAAAATTTTTCCAGTATTTTTTACCTTACACATGGCTAATTACTTTCGTTAGTCAACACAGTATGGGATATAAATTTACTTTTATGCTAAATAGATGTTTTATTGGAGCGGGAAACGAGGTTCGAACTCGCGACCCCGACCTTGGCAAGGTCGTGCTCTACCAACTGAGCTATTCCCGCTTATTGAAGTGCTTCGTAAGAAGTGGTGAGCATTATACAAAAATTTTTGTATCTCGCAACCTCTTTTTATTATTATTTTTTGTCTTTCCAACTAAGTGATTCAAAAACACCAAATAAAAATAGCCGTAACACTTTAAATTTGTCTTGTTGTTTTTCTTGTTTGGTCATGGTTGAGTTTAACATCCAAGCTTGTAAGCCATGAGTAACAGTAAAGGCGATTAAGCCAATATTGGCAACAACATTTGCCGGTTTTGGATATGGGTGGATTAAGTTAAATAATAAAAATAACCACATTAATGAGTATAAAGTTTTACCAATAAAGATGAACATTAATTATCTTCTCGTATAAATAGATAGCTGTGAACTTGCCCTGCAATTTTTTCACGATGTAAGCGCCAGTTAGTTGGAATATAAGTTGTTAGATCATGCTGTATTTCTGTTTCAATATAAATATAAGCCAACGGTTTTAGCCAGTTGTTATTTTCAAGTTCGTTAACCGTTTTTGCGACTAATGATTGATGAAATGGCGGATCGATAAATACAATATCAAACTGTTTTACAGCTGGCCTGTTTAGCCATTGTAAAGTATCAGTATGATAAATGTCGATTGAGTTGCTAGCAATAATCTGTTTATTTTTGCTAAGTAGCTGTGCTACTTGTTTATCTTTTTCAAGTAAAGTAACACTTTGGGCACCTCTTGATGCTGCTTCAAAACCTAATGAGCCACTACCCGAAAAGCAGTCCAAACAATCACTATCATAGATAACTGGCATTAACCAGTTATATAGGGTTTCTTTAATGCGATCGGTAGTTGGGCGTAATCCTTGTTTGTCTAGTACCGACAATTTACGCCCACGCCATTTTCCGCCAATAATTCTTATTGAACCATTCATGCTAAATCCTTTATTAGAATAGTTCTGAAGTATTACCTTCTGAATCTGTTACTTTCGTGCCCACCTCTTGGGTCGCATAAGTCGTTGGTTCGGTACCTTTTATAAAGTACTCTGACATTGTTTTAGATCCAGATTGAGGTAATAAACCTGTTTTTTGATCAATAGTAACAGAAATAACATTTGCAGGTTTTACATCTTCTATTACTGGTACATCTTTTAGGGCAACTTTCATATAATCAACCCATATTGGATTTGCGGTTACTGCCCCTGCTTCAGCCCGGACTGTTCGCCCCAAGTCACGGCGATGATCATCAAATCCCATCCAAACAGTAGTTACAATATTGCCACCAAATCCAGAAAACCAAACGTCTTTAGATGAGTTAGTTGTCCCAGTTTTACCTCCGACATCTTTTCTACCCAATGCTTTTACACGCCATGCAGTACCTTGCCAATCTGAACCACCAAATACGATGGATCGAAGACCATCTTTCATAATAAATGCAATACCACTATTTACCGTATGCGGTGCGTATTTTGGTGTTACATCAGTGACTTTATTTTCAGTATCAATATCAGGTAAAATTATATTATCATCTGCTTTTAGATTTTCTTGCTCTGGCTCTTCATTACCTAATTCGGTTGATTCATTTTCAACATTATCAAGTGATACTGGTGTGGCCCCTACAATGACGTCATCGTCAGTACAATTGTGACAAGCAATTAAAGGTTGATGCTGATAAATTAGACCTTTACCATCATTTTCCTCAATTTTTTCAATTAAATATGGTGATATTAAATAACCGCCATTAGTGATCACCGAATAAGCTCTTGCCACTTGCAATGGCGTAAATGATGCCGAACCTAAAGCTAACGATTCATTATAAGAAATATTTTCTTTAGGAAATCCAAAACGCTCTAAATAAGTCGCAGCATAATCTATACCAACTGCACGCAATGCTCTTACCATCATTACATTTTTAGACATTCCTAGGCCAATTCTTAAACGTAAAGGTCCTTCATAGCTTGGTGGTGAGTTTTTGGGACGCCATGTTGCACTCCCCGCAGAACGAACAATTGGTGCATCATTAAGAAGCGTAGCCATTGTTAAACCTTGCTCTAATGTTGAGGTATAAATAAATGGTTTAATATTCGATCCTAATTGCCTTAGTGCTTGTGTTGCTCGATTAAATTTACTCAAATTAAAATCATAACCACCAACAATTGCTTTGATTGCACCATTGTCTGAATCAAGTGATACTAGCGCAGCGTTAACAGCAGGAATTTGTGATAATTCCCAATTATCACCAGTTTTTTTGACCCAAATTAACTGTCCTGCCTTGATGGTGTCAGAGACTTTTCTTGGGTAAGCGCCTTGTCTTGTATCGCTAATAAATGGACGCGCCCATTTCATGTTTTGATATGCAATAGTAATATTACTTTTATCAGATAATACCGCTGTTGCTTCTTTATCTGAAGATGTCATGACCACCGCTGGGCATATTCCGCCATAGCACATGTATTTATTAAGAGTTTGCTGGATTTGTTCAGAATTCCATGGTGCTTCGTCTGGTTGCCATAATATTTTTTCAGCACCACGATAACCATGTCTGGTATCATACTCAATAATATGCTTTTGCACTGTTTCTGTTGCAGCTATTTGATCGGTTTTTGAGATAGTTGTATAGACTTTATAGCCATCTGTGTAGGCATTTTCGCCAAATTTGTCGTACATAAATTGACGTGCCATTTCGGCAACATAAGGCGCCGAAAACTCAATTTGTGGTGAGTGGTAACTAGCGCCTAACGGTTTTTTAATCGCTTCGTCATATTCTGCTTGAGTAATATAGGATTGATCTAGCATTCGTCCTAGTACCCAATTGCGTCTAGTTAATGCTCGTTCTGGATGTGAAATTGGGTTGTAAGCTGATGGTGCATTTGGTAAACCAGCTAATAAAGCCGCTTCATCAACAGTTAACTGATCAGGTGTTTTACCAAAAAAAGTATAAGATGCAGCTGCAACACCATATGCCCTCGATCCGAAGTTAATCATGTTAAGGTATAGTGCCATGATTTCTTCTTTTGATAACTCTTTTTCCATACGGATAGCCAAAATCATTTCTTTGACTTTACGCGCTATACTTTTTTCAGGTGTTAAGAAAAAGTTCTTAGCGACTTGTTGCGTAATTGTACTGCCACCTTGAGAAAATCCTTTTTGCTTTAAGCCAATATACATCGCTCGAGCAATACCAACTGGATCGATGCCAAAATGTTCATAAAAACGAGCATCTTCAGTTGCAATGACCGCATTAATAACTATTGGAGGAATTTCATCATATTTCAGAGGGGTTCTACGTCGTTCACCAAAAATGGCAATTAATTCACCATCTTTGCTTAATACTTGCATTGGTGTTTGAAGTCGAACATCTTTTAATGTAGTGACGTCAGGAAGATCCTTTGAATAATGAGCATAACCTGCAATACCAATAATTAAGCCACAAAGAAATAAGCCAATGAATAATTTTAGAATAATTTTTAACACTCTAATTAATATCACAAATCTTTCCTATTCTAAATTTTAAGGCAAAAATAATGGCACGAGAGTTCTCTCTGCGCCAAATTTAGTAACACTATCTTCAGTTCAGGATCTTCACATTGACATTAAAATAAAATGTCTATGGTTGATCGCTCGTTTATTAAAACACACAAAAATTATGCGCATTATCTCCCATATTTGTCTTTATTTTAAGTAATTTTTTGCAAAAGAATGAAATAATCCTAATTTAACTAAAGTAAAGAATAAATTATGTGGAGCATAAAACTTAGCATATCAAAGATACAATTATTGATTTCAACTCTTTTTTACTCAGTGTTAATCGCACTTTGTTTAGTTATGTTTGCTAACACATACTTAAATTGTTATACCTTTGTTATTATTCTATTATTAATAATAGAATGGTGGCACAGTCTGTGTTACTTCAAAACTATTAAAGACGAATTTGCGCTATTTCACTATATCAATCAAATATACTGGCACAAACAACGTTGGTATTTAATGCATAACCCGTTGATATTTCGTTATATCATTATTTTGAATTTAAAATCCCGACATAATGGCAAACGCTGTACGCTGTTATTAATGATTGATAATCTTAAACCTAATGATTGGCGTACATTACGTTTTTACTTAAAACAAATCGAATTAACTTGACACAAACACCTACTTTCCTGAAACTTTTTGTCATAAAAATCGTCACACTAATGGGATTTTTTGATCCAATACTGATAAGGTTGAGATTCTATTTGCAATGATAGTAATTGATGATCCATATAGCGACAAAAGCTAGGTACATCACGAGTAGTTGCAAAATCATCAGCGATCACATAAAGGACTTGCCCTATAGCTAGTTCTCGGATCGCTTTTCTGATCAACATAATAGGTTCAGGACAACGCAATCCAAGCGTATTGAGTTCTTTGTCAATAGTTATATTCATATTTAATAATTATAAAAACAGTTTACTTAGATAATGTGGTACAGCATCTTGAGCGTTCGAGCCAATAACCTCTAACTCAGGCAATAATGATTTTAATTCCGAGCTTCCGTTTTGCATTATACAACCTTTACCTGCGGCTTTTAACATTTCGTAGTCATTCATGCCATCACCAAAAGCGATACTATCTTTTAAACTGTAACCTAATTTTTCTACCACTTTTTTTAGTGCACTACCCTTAGATACATTTTCGGCCATCACTTCAAGGCAATTTAGGGTTGAAAAAGCAATACTAAGTTTGGCACCAAATTTGGCATCAAGTCGATTCTTTAATTGGACTAAATGCGGGTAAAGTGCATTATCCGTAGTCGTAAAATAAATTTTAGCAACATCGCTAGTGTCAAAATTAAGTGGATTAAATAATTGATAAGTAAAATCTGTGTCTCGAAAGTATTCTAATGAATATGTATCTTCCTTATTAATTAACCAATGATCACCACGATATACATGAGTATAAATTAAAGGATCATCCATACTCATTTTAGCTATTTCACTAGCAAGCGATGGTTCAATACTTTGGCTAAAAACTAGATTACCTTCGCTATCATGCACCCTAGCACCATTTGCTGTTATCATAAAGGCGTCAATTTCCATGTTTTCACGCATTTGAGCGACATCAATGTGGTGTCTGCCAGTTGCAAAAACAAAGTGAATGCCTTTTTTACGTAACGCTTGAAGGACTTGCTTGGTATAAGGTGATAAGCTATGTTCAGGAGTTAATAAAGTACCGTCTAAATCAGAAGCAACAACATGCATAATATTCTCTACTTTTATAATTAATGGTAATAATAATATACTTTAAAACAATATTTACTTATCAAAGCAACTGCTAAAACAAGTTAAAGTATGATACAACTCCGTTAACATTTACTCAACCAATTGCGGTGTAATAAAAATAACCAACTCTCGTTTTTGCTGTTTTTTTCTATTATATTTAAATATATTTCCAATAATTGGCACATCGCCCGCACCTGGTACTTTTTGTTGCCCATTGGTGTTAATTTGTTGAAAAATCCCACCTAAAACTACTGTTTCGCCATTTTTTATTTGAACTTGTGTTTTGATCTCTTGTGTATCAATAGCTATCGCCTCACCACCATCACTACGTTTTATTGAACGACCAGCCGTATTTTGCGTAATGTATAAATCTAAAATCATCCTATCATCTGTTAGTACTTTCGGTGTGACCTCTAGCCCTAACACCGCAGGCTTAAATTCAATAGATGTTGCACCATTACTACCACTAGAAACCTCGTAAGGAATTTCAGTACCTTGTTTTATCGACGCCATATTTTGATTGGCTGTTAACAAATTAGGGCTGGCTATAATTTCAAGTTGATTTTCAGATTCGAGTGCTGATAACTCTAAATTAAGTAAATGACCAGATATTTTAGCCAAATTAAAACCTACAGTTGTGGTGGGATAACTAGCCCCAAGCCCCACATCGAACTTATCTAATAATTGTGATGATTTTCCTGAATATCCCCATTTTATACCTAGCTCTGACATACTCTCCTCATTCATGGTAACAATGTGCGCTGAAATATGAACTTGAGGCATAGGTTTATCCAATGTTTTAACTAATTTTTGGATATTACCAAATTGTTTAGCTAAATCAGTAATGATAAGTGAATTTGTCCGCTTATCGAGCGTAATCTTGCCCCGTTCTGATAATAATCCTTGTTGTTGAATTGTTTCAATTAAGGTGGCTGGGTCTGCATGATTAACAGCTATAGGCAAAGAATTAAGTGGTTGGTTTAATTCTTTTTCTCTTTGTTCAGATTGCTGTTTTTTCAATAAAACTTCTGGTTCTATCGCTTTAGATACGAACAAAATATTATCGTCAATTTCGGCTTGTAAATTTGCCGAATCTAATATGATCTTTAGCGCTTTGTGCCAATCAACGTTGTTGAGTTTAATGGTTTGCTTAATTGGTATATCTTCGGTCATGACTAAATTCATCTGCTGATTATCGGCTAAAGCTTGTAAGATAATTGCAATGTCGGTTTGGTAGAATGTCATTGAGATATTTTGTTGCGAATCGACATTTACTGATTGCTTCATATTTGCGTAAGTTGTATTTATGATCATTGTTACAAATATAAAAATTATTACAGCTAACAAACTTATTATTGCTTTAATCAATCTGCAAATACATTGTTCTAGCCATTGATGCTTCTGATTCTTACTATTGTTATTATTCATTTAGCGACATTGTCCATGATACAGTACTATGGCAATAATCAGGTAAATCGGCCTGCCACGTTATTTTATCGTTTAATAAAGATTGCAAACGCCAAGGAAACAAAACGTTAGGCACCACATCATCGGTTATTGCTAGCCATTGATTTTCAGATGTTAACCAAATTTGCTGATAATTCTGATCAATTTGATTCATGCTTCCCCTAAAATGCCAAACTTGAATTTGTTCAAGCAGTAACGACGTTTGCTCACTACAAGAAACTGAGTAATTTTGTTGAAAAGGATCTCGTTCTAAAGACACATCGGCCTTTAGTTCAAAACAGATAGCAATTAATAAACTAATAAATTGATAGAGATAACGTTTCACTTTATGCCTTTTTAAATAAGAGCGTAAACATGATCTGTAACTGCTGTTCTTGCTTGCTGATTTTTAGATTCTGAAAATCAAGATAATAAAAATCATCCGTTAATGATGAAATTAAAGCCATAAAATCAAAAAATTGCCCTTCTAATTCAATATCCCAATTAACCGTATTGTCAGTTTGATAATGTTTAAAGGAACTTAGTGTTAGATGATTTTGTTCAATAGCCAACGCTAATTCTTTTTCAGATATCAAACTATATAAACTATTTTTACTTGCCTGATAACGCCTTACTTTTGCTTGTAACAATTCAATTTCAGTAATCTTTTGCTGATATAACTCGACCTTTAGCTCAGCTTGTTGCTGGTCTTCTTTAATAAAAAGTTGATAAACAATAACAAAAAATGCTAAACAACATAAAATACACAATGCGTACTGTTGCCAAACTGGGCGATAGAAAAAATCACTGTTCATTAAGTTCCATTTCCATTTCAAAAAATAAATTATTCTTATTGGTCGATACGGTCTTTATTTGACTTTTAGCGATATTTTTTAGCATTAACAAATTTTGGTTAAAATGAGTAAGTTCGACATAACTAAAGCTTTGCCCTTCTATTGCTACTTTTTTAGGTTCATAATAGAAAGAATCAAGCCAAATTACTGAAGGTAACTGCGCTGAAAGCAATAATAAGGATTGCTGAATTTGTTTTTGGCTTAATGATGGATTAGGCAAATAATTAACTAATTCTTCAGTTAATTTTTGTACTATCTTTTGCTGGTGTAGTAATTTTTCATCATAAGTTTGTAAATCATTTTTAGCGTGTACCCACAAATAACAGAGCAAACAACTTATTATGCCCATAAATCCAACAACCACGCCTGTCAATTGTCGTTGATGTTTTGTTTGTTTCTCTTGCCGCCAAGGTAAAAAATTAACTTTATTATTTTCAAATCGACAACCTACAAAAGTTAATAGTCGTTGATGCTTTTTAAAAAGATTGATCCAATTTTCAATATAATGACGTTCAACTATCATCACTGTAATTTGTTTTGTATGTTCAGTTGAATAAACAAAATCAAAAAATACACTTTTAGCCGACACTTGGAATAATTTATAAATGTTAGCTTCAACATATAAACTCAATTCATTTAAATTTAGCTTTACATCAGGTAAGGTTAATTGTTGTATTTGAATTAAATTAATATCCAAATTAAGTTCAAATACCGCACACTCAGAAATTTTTTTTCGTAACTCATCAATAAAAATATCTATATCATTTTCATTTTGATAATTAAATACAATCAGATCTTCGCTAGTGGCTGTTGTAGCATTTCGCTTAACTGAATTTTCAATCCTATAGCGTAAAATTGTGGATTCGACATAAATAATGACGCTACTTTTATTAAAAATCATGATGGATTATCTTCTTGTTTCTGATAATAGCATCACTTAATCATAATCATCTTTTCCTAAATAAAAACTGACAAAAGCGATTTTTGCGAACTATCACCCAAAAAATGTTTAAAATTAAATCGAACGAAGTAGATTTTAGAGAATTTTAAAAAAAAAGGTTGACTGAAATAAGTCGTGCCTTATAATGCACATCCACACGGTAAGGGTGATTAGCTCAGTTGGGAGAGCACCTCCCTTACAAGGAGGGGGTCACTGGTTCGAACCCGGTATCACCCACCAATCTTTACCGTGATGTTTCAGTAATGAAACATTTGGGGTGATTAGCTCAGTTGGGAGAGCACCTCCCTTACAAGGAGGGGGTCACTGGTTCGAACCCGGTATCACCCACCATCTTTAAGATGGGTCGTTAGCTCAGTCGGTAGAGCAGCGGACTTTTAATCCGTTGGTCGAGCGTTCGAATCGCTCACGACCCACCATTTTATTAAACGATTCCCCTGAGTAAGTCCAATCAATCTAATTAAGTAAAAAAAGTGATGAGAACGATAGCGTTCGACAAATTTGTCTGAAACAAATTTGAACAACACGCAGTGTTGGCCCCGAAGGGGTGAGGCACACGATGTGCCGAATAATCGCTCACGACCCACTATTTCATAACATCAATATTTAATTAATAAACAACTTATTTAATTACGCTATACTAAACAGATAAATACGATAGAATAATTAAGTTATTTAATTTATAAGGAAGTTGTATGCTAAAGTTTTTTGCAAAACTATCATTAGTTTTATGTTTTAGTATTGCTGTTAATGCTGATCAACAAACATTATTTGATTTTAATGAAGAATATCAAAAAGCAACAGAACAAAAAGATGCAGAGGCGCAATACCATGTAGGTCTTATGTACGCTGATGGCTCATATACTAAAAAACGGCAATTTAAAGGTTTCGAATATGGTTTTGATGAGCAATTAAAAGCACAACCTGATTATATTAAAGCAAAAGAGTGGTTTGAAAAGGCTGCCAATCAAGGTCATATCGCAGCTCAACACAGTTTAGCCTTATTGTATTATAATGGACAAGGAACAAAACAAAACTATTCTAAGGGAATTGAGTGGGATACAAAAGCAGCTAAAAAAGGAGATGCCGTTGCTCAATATACATTAGCAACACTCTATTACAATGGTACAGGGGTTAAAAAGAACTATTTTAAAGCTAAACAATGGTTTGCTAAGGCCGCTGAACAAAACTATTCTGATGCCAAAGATCATTTAGATGTTGTGACCAAAAAGGTTAATGCCATTGTAGCCAAACAACGGGCCAAGAAAAAGCAAGCTAGTAATAACGATTGCGGTTGTTGATAATTAATCTGTTACACCAAAATGGAAAAATATTAAAAGATATCTATACACTAAATCATCGCTTTCAATAGACTTATCAAAATAAACACGTAGAAACTTGCAAACAAGTTAAAAACATTCTTTAATAAAAAATAATTTGTGCAAAAAATAAAGAGGCAGTTAAATGAAAAGATTACTAGGGCGTGTTGATCTTTCATGATTATTTTTTAGACGGCATGATGTGAGTTATAATAATTCAGCCAAAAACAACCATAACTCGATTCATCATGCCAAGAACAATGCTAACAGATAAACGGTGGGAAAAGCTACTACAAATAATGAAAAATACCGGCCGAGTTTATAATAAATCCGAGCATCGGATGACGTTTGAAGGGATCCTTTTCCGAATGAGAACCGGTATTCCTTGGCGAGATTTGCCAGAAGAGTTTGGTGAATGGAGCACTGTCTATAGGCGATTTAATTTGTGGTCTAAAAAAGGAATATTAGTTGATATTTTCAAACATTTATCACAACTAGCGGATTTT
>NZ_LZHK01000107.1:0-12481 GCF_001690415.1 Gilliamella sp. Imp1-1 | reverse complement strand
CGTTGGTACAATCGGCCACGTTGACCACGGTAAAACAACTTTAACTGCTGCAATTACAGCTGTACTTGCTAAAAAATACGGCGGTCAAGCTCGTGCATTCGATCAAAACGATAACGCACCAGAAGAAAAAACACGTGGGATTACCATCAACACTTCACACGTTGAATACGATACACCAACTCGTCACTACGCACACGTAGACTGCCCAGGCCATGCTGACTATGTTAAAAACATGATCACTGGTGCGGCACAAATGGACGGTGCTATCTTAGTAGTAGCAGCAACAGATGGTCCTATGCCACAAACTCGTGAACACATCCTTTTAGGTCGTCAAGTAGGTGTTCCTTACATCATCGTATTCTTAAATAAATGTGATATGGTTGATGACGAAGAATTATTAGAATTAGTTGAAATGGAAGTACGTGAACTTCTATCTCAATATGATTTCCCAGGTGATGATACACCAGTCATTCGTGGTTCTGCGCTTAAAGCGTTAGAAGGCGATGCAGCATGGGAAGACAAAATTGTTGAATTAGCAGAAGCATTAGATAGCTATATTCCAGAGCCAGAGCGTGATATCGACAAACCATTCCTATTACCAATTGAAGACGTATTCTCAATTTCAGGACGTGGTACAGTAGTAACTGGTCGTGTTGAACGCGGTGTAATTAAAGTTGGTGAAGAAGTTGAAATTGTTGGTATCAAGCCAACCACTAAAACAACTTGTACTGGTGTTGAAATGTTCCGTAAATTACTTGACGAAGGTCGTGCAGGTGAAAACGTTGGTGTATTACTACGTGGTACAAAACGTGAAGAAATCGAACGTGGTCAAGTACTTGCAAAACCAGGTTCAATCACTCCACATACTGATTTTGAATCAGAAGTGTATATTTTAAGCAAAGATGAAGGTGGTCGTCACACTCCATTCTTCAAAGGTTACCGTCCACAGTTCTACTTCCGTACAACTGACGTAACTGGTACTATCGAATTACCAGAAGGTGTAGAAATGGTAATGCCTGGAGATAACATCAAAATGACAGTATCATTAATTCACCCAATCGCAATGGCAGACGGCTTACGTTTTGCGATTCGTGAAGGTGGTCGTACTGTTGGTGCGGGTGTTGTTGCTAGAGTTATTAAATAATCTAGTATTAGCTACCAATAGAAAGGGTATCAATAGATGCCCTTTCTTATCTAGTCTGTTTAGCAAAATGTTTTTGATAAAAGAGCATTTTGGAAAATAGATATTACTATAAATAACATAATTATGGGTTTTATATGCTAGTAAGTAACGAGAGTCAAGATTCAAATACTATTCTAGACAAATTTAAATGGTGTTTAGTTTTAGTATTGATTGCATTTGTTGTTTGGGGAAATTTTTATTTTGCTGAACCAAATGATATATATCAACCTAATACAATCGTTCGGATTATTGCAGTTGTTGTAATTTCGTTATTAACGCTGTTAATTGCGATTACAACAAACATGGGTAAGTCATTTTTGTTATTTTTACAAGAATCTAGAAAAGAATTAAGAAAAGTTGTATGGCCAACACGTAAAGAAACAGCACAAACAACTTTACTTGTTGCAGCTATTACACTTTTTGTTGGTTTAGCGCTTTGGGGGATGGATACAGTATTCCGTTTAGTCATCTTTTATTTAACATCAATAGGGCGTTAATATGAGCGAAACACAACAAAAGCGATGGTATGTTATTCAAGCTTATTCTGGGTATGAAGCGAGGGTTGCACAATCATTACGTGAATACATCAAATTACATAATATGGAAGATGCATTTGGTGAAGTTTTAGTACCCACTGAAGAAGTTGTTGAAATGAAAAGTGGTCAACGCCGTAAAAGTGAACGTAAATTCTTTCCAGGTTATGTGCTAGTTGAAATGATGATGAATGATGCGACTTGGCATTTAGTAAAAAGTGTACCAAGAACAATGGGCTTTATTGGTGGTACTTCGGATCGACCAGCGCCTATTAGCCAACGTGAAGTTGATGCTATCATGAATCGTTTACAACAAATAGGTGATAAACCACGCCCTAAAACACTATTTGAACCAGGTGAGCTTGTTCGTGTTAACGAAGGTCCATTTGCTGACTTTAATGGTGTAGTTGAAGAAGTTGATTACGAAAAAAGCCGCTTGAAAGTATCGGTTTCTATTTTTGGACGTTCAACGCCTGTAGAACTAGATTTTAGTCAAGTTGAAAAGAGCTAATCTTTTGATATAGTTTTTCACTGAATTAGCTGTATCTTTTACAAAACCACAAGAGTCTATCTTGTGGTTTTTGTTTTTATGAAAGAAATATAATGCCTTTCGAGAATTTGAAAATAATAGTTCTATTTCTAATATATTTTATTAAAGTGAGTCACCAAGGTAGATAAAACCACTATCGGATCATAATTTAATTTATTATTAATATAATACAGGCAATCTATTCTTTTTTAGATTTTTTTATTATTTTACCCATATCAAAGTGATATCCCAACCAATAGTTAGGCCAACGTGCTTCGATTCTTATATTATTAACTATTAAAGCAACCATGACTAATAAAACCGAACCTATAAGTACTGGTGTTATCAAGAATGAATAGTCAGTAATTCCAGACATCATGATTAGAATAGGGTTTGCACCAGCTGGAGCGTGAACTACACGTAGTAACTGCATCAATGCGATAGATGTCCCAACTGCTAATGCTATCGGTATAATTCCATTACTAAATAAATTAATGAACAACACACCTATAAAAGACGAAATAAAATGCCCTCCTATAACACTTCTTGGTTGTGCTAATGGAGATTTAGGTGCAGCAAATAACAAGACGCATGTTGCACCAAATGGAGCCATAATTGCTAATGTACCTCCCCACTGAGTGATTACGAGCAAAGTTAAAATCCCTAAAGCACCCCCAATAAATCCTCTCAATATAGCTACTGCGTTAGGTTTAGGTGACATCACCTCTCCTTCTTTTAATTTTTCTAGCATAAATTTCTCCTGTTTGGTTAATGTGGGATTTTAATAAAACTAGTAAGTCTATTAAGTAAACTGTATCGTTTACTTAATGTATATTTATTAACTATAAAGGTCAAACATTATTTATAATTAACTATATTAGAGTTGTTGTGATAGAATCAAAAATATTCTAGCAATTACAAATAATAAAAAATGAAATTGAAGCCTGAAATTGTTGATATGATACTTGCTGCGGCTGAATCGCTGTTTAATGAATATGGTTATCATCCTGTTAGTTTAGAGCTTATTGCAGAAAATGCAGGTGTATCAAAAAGAACATTATATAAATATTTTGGTGACAAAAATGGGCTTGTAAGTAAAGTGTTACTTAGGCGGAATGATTGTTTTAAAAAATCACTTACAGATGTTATCGCTGTTTTTTCTGAAAAAAAAGACAAAATCAATGCAATTATTTCATGGCATATAAAATGGTTTAAGAATGATAATTACCGTGGTTGTATGTTTGTACGAGCCAAGTCTGAATATAACAATAAAAGCGAAGAAATATGCGCTATTGTTAGTGAACATAAAAAGTGGATTCAAGATAGGATTTTTGAATGTCTAGGAGGCACAAAGTCATGTGAACAAGCATCTTATCTAATTATGTTAATACTTGAAGGTATGATATCTTGCACATCCGTTTTTGGTATTGAGGGATATGATTTTGAACAGGCAAAAATGTACATCTATGATATCATTGATAACATTGGCGAAGATAACCTATGATTTAAATAGCTGGCTTATAGACAATGGATAGCCATTACCTCAAGCCTATTAACCGAAATGATCAATTTAATCTAAGTTAAACGATTCCAATTGTTGTTGTAATTCTAACCATTGTAGTTCTGTTTCTTCTAATTGATTTTTAAGTTGGCTTTGCTCTAGTAACAAAGTTGTAAGTTCGTTTTTTTTGCTCGCATCATAGATTGCAGGATCAGACAGTTGTTCTTCAATTTGCTTTAATTGATGGGTTAATTTATCAAGCATCTGTTCTTCTTTTTGTAACTGTTTTTTTATTGGCTGCATTTGTGCACGTAATTCAGCTTGTTTACGTTTTTGCTCTTTACGATCTTGAGCTGATATATTACTTGTATTTTCTTTTTTTGGTGAATTTATTTCGTCATTTGATTGGTTATCATCTTTTTGTGCTTCGGCTAACCATTTTTGATAATCATCAAGATCGCCGTCAAATGGTTCAACTTTATGATCATGGACTAAATAGAATTCATCGGTGGTCGAACGTAGTAAATGGCGATCATGTGACACCACAACTAATGCACCATCAAAATCAATTAGCGCTTCAGTCAATGCTTGTCGCATATCTAAATCTAGGTGGTTAGTTGGTTCGTCTAATAAAAGAAGATTTGGTTTTTGCCATACAATTAAAGCCAAAACAAGTCGCGCCTTTTCACCACCCGAGAAAGTTTTAACTGGCTCGGTGACTTTGTCGCCTTGAAAATCAAATCCACCTAAATAATTACGTAGTTCTTGCTCTGTATTTTTCGGTTCGGCAAGTTGCGTTAAATGCCAAAGTGGTGACTCATCGGGGCGTAGATATTCTAATTGATGTTGAGCAAAATAGCCTAATTGAACACCTTTAGCGAGATTAATATGGCCTTCTTTAGGTGCAAGTTCACCAGCTAGTAATTTAATCAGTGTTGATTTACCTGCACCATTGCGTCCTAATAAGCCAATGCGTGAACCAGGGACTAAATTAAGCTTAATTTTTTCTAGTATAATTTTATCATTATAACCCGCTACAACTTTTTCCATCCTTAACAAAGGACTTGGTAAGAATTCTGATGGTTTAAAGCTAAAATGAAATGGGTTATCCACATGTGCAGGAGCAATCATTTCCATTCTTTCTAACATTTTTATACGGCTTTGCGCCTGTTTAGCTTTTGTAGCTTTGGCTCTAAATCGATCAATATAATTTTGTAAGTGTGCAACTTTAAGTTGTTGGCT
Organism: Gilliamella sp. Imp1-1; assembly: GCF_001690415.1. Lineage (NCBI taxonomy): Bacteria > Pseudomonadati > Pseudomonadota > Gammaproteobacteria > Orbales > Orbaceae > Gilliamella > Gilliamella sp. Imp1-1. Next base: position 7,493 of record NZ_LZHK01000107.1, on the reverse strand, counting down.
TTCATAGAGTGATTGTTGTTGTGCTAACTTTGTAGATCGCTGAATCTCAAATGAAGAGTAGTTACCGGTGTATTCAAATAAACTTTTTTGTTCAATATGAATAATTTTATTGACTAAAGGATCTAAAAAATCACGATCGTGAGAAATTAAGATTAAAGTTCCTTGATAGTTGCTTAGCCATTTTTCAAGCCAAATGACAGCATCTAAATCAAGGTGATTGGTTGGTTCATCAAGCAATAATAAATCAGAACGACACATTAACGCTTGTGCCAAATTCAATCGCATTCGCCAACCACCGGAATAGGATTTAACAGGTGACATTAATTGCTCATTAGAAAACCCCAATCCATGTAATAATGTTGCAGCTCGTGCACGAATTGTCCATGCATCTATGGTATCAAGCTTTTCATGAATGACCGCAATTTGTTGACCATTATTTTGCTCATTGGCAATATTTAACTGCTTTTCTAATTGACGATATTCACGATCGCCATCAATCGCATATTCAATCGCAGGAATATCCAAGGCTGGTGTTTCTTGATTGACCCAAGCCAGTTGCCAGTGAGATGGAACACTCAATGTGCCTGCATCAGCTTGGATTTCACCTTTAATTAGCGAAAAAAGGGTGGATTTTCCGCAGCCATTTTTACCCACTAACCCCACTTTTTGTTGAGGATTAATGGTTGCCGATGCATTATCTAATAGCAGGTTAACGCCACGGCGCACTTGGATCGAATCAAAAACTATCATGATATTTATGTCTATTATTCAAAATAAAGTAGGTTAATAAAAATTGTTTTAATCATCTAAAATCAGGAACGTTATAAAACAATCAATTTAAACAAAAAAGCCCTTTGTTGAAACGAAAAGGGCTTAAATTTAATTATTCATAGGCCTATTTTTTAATTGCTGATAAAGCACGACGGATAAAGAACGTACATATACCAACAAAAACAAAGAGCCCTAAAAGTTGCGGTAACATACCTAAATCGAACGGTATTGCGAGTGGAGCATCATTTCCGCCATTGGTGATGCTAATCACAATTACAATAGCCAATAACACGCCAACTAAGCTCTCGCCAACAATCAGGCCCGATGCAATTAGCGCCGCTTTACGATCAACTTTTTGGTATTGTTCTTCTGGATCTAAATTTTGCGCTTGGGCTTTTTTGTACGCATTACGTTTAATTATCCATGATAAAAAAGTACCAATAATAATTGGTGTTGTAATGCTTGGCGGTAAATAAATGCCTAACCCAACAGCAAGAGCAGGTATGCGAAAATTAGATTTATTTTGGGCAAGAATTAAATCAACAATAATAATAGCAGCGCCTAAAGCAAGTCCTATTAAAATCATCGTCCAGTCAAGTTGATGAGCAAAAATTCCCTTAGCAATTGTTGTCATCAGTGTTGCTTGTGGTGCAGCTAAAACTTGGCTTACATCCATATCTTGGCGAGGTAAAGCGCCAGTAAAGCCATAAGCGTTATATAAAATTTCTAAAATAGGCGCAATAACAATTGCACCAACAACACAGCCAAGTAATAATGCGACTTGTTGTTTCCAAGGGGTAGCATTAACCAAATGACCTGTTTTTAGGTCTTGTAAATTATCATTTGAAATACAAGCGATCGCTAATACAGCACTGGTTGTAAAGAGCGCAAGTGCGGTTGCAAAATTAGAACCTTCAATAGAAGATAGCATACCATTAGCTTCGCCTAAACCTAATAAGATCAATGAAATGACAACCACAGCAACAATTGCTATTCCTGATATTGGGCTTGCTGATGAGCCAACAAGTCCAGCCATATAACCACAAGCGGCAGCCACTAAAAAACCCATAATAAAAGCAAATAATACAGCGCAAAAAACTAATGTCCAAGCGACGCCTGCTGATAACCCACTATTGCCAATGAAGCTATAAAAAGTCACTAACAAAATAGCTAACATACTGCCCATAATGACTAAAATAGTTTTAGGTGATAAATCCCGCTCGGTTGATGCAATATCACTGTCAGACGCATCTGAACGCATACTTTTAAACGAGATTTTTAACCCTTCGGCCATCGGTTTGATTAACGTGAGTAATGTCCAAACGGCTGCAATTGCGATTACCCCTGCACCAATAAAACGAATATCTTTTGCCCAAAATCCCATAGCAACTTCAGATAACGGTTGACTAGTATCATAATCGGTAATTGCACTTAAAATTGGAACGCCAAATACCCAACCAATAATAGTACCAATTAAAATAGCAATTCCAGACATAATTCCGATTAAATAACCAGCACTAAGTAAAGCTAATGAGAACCCCATAGGCAGTTGAAAAATAAACTTACCAGCAGTAAACCAATAAGCAGTGCTTTCTGATAACGCACGAAAACCATTAGTAAAAAGGCTAACAATGGATGCAATCACGCCACCAAATAAAATATCTTTTAGCCCATCATTAGCTTCATTATTATCGGTTTTAGAGCCAGCTTTTAAAATTTCAGCGGCAGCCACACCTTCAGGATAAGGTAAATTACTTTTAACGACCATTACATGACGTAAAGGAATTGAAAATAAAACCCCAAGCATTCCGCCTGCGGCACATATTGCAAAGGTTAGCCAAAAAGGAAAGTGTTGCCAATAACCAATCATTAACAACCCTGGTAGCACAAAAATAATTGAAGATAAAGTGCCAGCTGCTGATGCCTGAGTTTGCACCATATTATTCTCTAAAATAGTTGAACCTGAAAACAGTTTCAATACAGCCATTGAAATTACTGCAGCAGGGATTGCTGACGAAAAAGTTAATCCAACTTTTAAGCCAAGATAAACATTCGATGCAGTAAAAATAACAGTAATAAGAGCGCCGAGAATGGTACCTCTTAAAGTAAGCTCGCGTAAATTATTCATATTGTTTAATAACGTTAAATTAATAAGCAGGTATTATATACTTAATTCACATTTATCGGCTAGAAGTTCCGTCTTTAAGGCTATTTTTACAATTTATATTATTATTTTTGGTGAAATAATTATCAATAATAGCAAAATATATAAGCGCCAATGTTTAAAAGAGTAACCGTTTTGCTATGAAACCATTTACAATAGTTCAATCAATAATTGATTTATGAGAGATATTTTGAACGCATTACGACGCTTACAAGCCATAACCAAACAACTTCGTGATCCTGTTAATGGTTGTCAATGGGATCGGCAACAAACTTTTGCATCACTAAAATTGTATACTTTAGAAGAAACCTATGAAGTTTTAGATGCAATTGATAAACAAGACATGGATGAGCTAAAAAAAGAACTTGGTGATCTACTATTTCACATTGTCTTTTATGCTGATTTAGCCCAAGAACAAGGAAGCTTTAATTTTGATGAGATTTGTTTATCGGTTGTAGATAAATTAGTTTATCGTCATCCTCATATTTTTACTGAAAATAAGACTAAAAAAACTAACTGGGAACAACTTAAACAAAAAGAACGAAACCAAAAAGCGCAATACTCATTGCTTGACGATATACCCCAAGCAATACCAGCGTTAATGCAAGCAGAAAAAATTCAAAAGCGTTGTGCCTCGGTTGGTTTTGATTGGCATGATATAAAACCTGTGCTTGATAAAGTAAAAGAAGAAATTGGCGAAGTCGAGCAAGAATTAGAACGCACTAAACAAGATCCACAAAAAATTGAGGAAGAACTTGGTGATTTATTGTTTGTGACCGTCAATTTAGCTAGGCATTTAAAGGTTAAATCAGAACTCTGTTTACAGCAAGCCAATAAAAAATTTACCCGACGATTTCAACAAGTAGAATCGATACTCAAACAAAAAAACTTATCTTTAATTGATGCAACGCTTGAACAAATGGAAGACGCGTGGCAAAGTGTTAAGCAATTAGAACAGATTAAACTCAATAGCGAAGTGAATAAAAATGACTGAACAAAAAAATGAATTATATCAAGAGATCGAAGCATGGGCACAAAATGCGATATTAAATAGTCCAAAATGGAGCATTAATCAGCTCGATTACTCTGAAAAAAGTATTACGGTTGTTGAAATGATCATCAGTGAGCTGGCTGAAAAAAACTTTAGCATTCCAGAAGAACAACTCAACATGATATCGCAAGAATACGGATGTTATTTATTGCTCACCGCCCATAAAATATACGGAGGTGAATTTTATTGGAACGAAGAATTTCAACAACCCATGTTAATTTGCTGTGAACCTGATGCCATGATAGTCCTCATGACATGGAACAAAGTAAAAGGACGATTAGTAGGGGATAAAGCCGATCATATTGCTTATTTCTTAGATGAATTTGGCAAAGCTACTTTTCAACCCGAAAAAGGCACTCATGTGGTTTACTTGTAATAAAAATAATCATTCTTAAAATTCTTTACCAATAAAACTAAGCAAGTAGATAAATATTAACAAACTTTACATTACTGAATTGGATGGAGATTGAAAGTGAATTACAAACTTTATATAGGCAATAAAAACTATTCAACGTGGTCTATGCGCCCTTGGGTTGTAATGAAACACTTTGGTATTCCTTTTGATGAAAAGTTTGTTAGATTTGATAATCTTGACGATAAATCTGCTTTTAAAGCAACAGTATCCTCAATATCAAAATATGGTACAGTACCAATTTTAGTTGATAATGATGTGGTGATATCTGATTCTTTGGCTATTTGTGAATACTTGGCTGAAAAACATCCCAACTTAGCTTTATGGCCGATAGATACTAAAAAAAGAGCTAATGCTCGCAGTTTAGTGGCTAAAATGCATTCAGGATTTTCTGCTATTAGAAAACATTTACCAATGAATATTGAAGCTGAGTTTTTCGAAATTGGGCAAATTATTTTACGTGATCATGCTGATGTCAAAAATGAAATTTCTCTTGTTGATGAATTATTATCTTCTTTCTTAAATTTTAATTTACCTCAATCTAACTACTTATTTGGTGAATTTACTATTGCTGATGCTTTCTATGCACCAATGTGTTTAAGACTAAAAAATTTCGGTATCAAAACATCGGCAACGTTAACCAACTACATTAACACTATTTGTCAAACTCATAGTGTTAAAGAATGGATAAGTGAGGCAATGCAAGAAAAAGATTTTATTGTGGTGGATGAACCTTATCGTCTACACCGTTAATTAACAAATTCTAAGATATTTTTAAATTACTCGTGTGATAGCCTCGAATCTTTGAGGCTAAACAGATACTTTGTACACTAAAAGCAACGTTATTACTGTCCAAATAACTTAATTATTCATAAATAGTTGTTAATCGAGAAAATCTTGTTCTTAATGAAATATAATCTTTTGAAAAATAATTAAATTTAATTTCTATCTCTTGGTTTATTAATTTAAATTTCATAATAACATAAGGATGAAAATCAAATTTAATAGTAAAATGAGGATGAGAATTAAATTTAGCAGAGAATAAATCATCATAATTAAGCCTTGATACAATTTTATTTGTATCTTTATCTGTAAAGCAGATTTGTTTGTTCATTCGATCAAAATACATAAAATTTTCGTAGGTTTTATCGCAATAAAAATTTGAACGCACAAACTCATCCTTAAACTCACTTTTAAAAATTGTAATATGTTTATTAATAATAATATTTGTGTATTTAATAAATACCAGATAGTAAGCTAAAACGCCAATAATGATAAATATGAGTCCAATATAATAATTTTTGAATAAAAAACTGCAAAAAGAAAAGGCCCCCAAAAGTGGCAAACATCCGCCAGCAATAAATCTTGTAATTGAAAATAACATCTATATCTCCTTTGTATTATGTGTAAATTATACCTGGATTCAAACATGAAGTGTAATTTTAAAAACGGTATGGTTTAGAACATTTTGGTCTTTTACGCAAGTTAATAATATCAGTGATATTGTCCAAATTAGGTTATTTTTATGCAAAATTTCATAATGCCTAGCGACACCTCCCTGATTGAAATACTAAACAGTTTTAGTTATCGACAGTCGATAATGTGCAAAAAATTCCCTATTCCTAAAGTTGAATTATTTTCATCTTTACATTTCTTTACAAAAAAGTCCGCCAAAAAACTAGCCAACAATTTTTAAAATGGTTATACTTTTATCGCTATAGGAAAACAAGCTTATTAAATAAGCAAATAATTATAAAAATTTAAATAAAACAAATAATTACTTGACAGGTTAACCATAATGCATTATCATTTTAGACACCAGACACCAGACACCAGCACTGGCAAACCTATGTCTTAAATTTATTAAATAATCTTATTCGACGTGTTTTTACACTAAGCTCATTTATACCTTCCAAATTATTTCTCAACGAATTATCGAAATTATCGTTCAAATCACCTAAAACAGCTTTGCTAGTATTAGCACTGTTATTATTGTCATCGTCATGGAATGTTCAGGCGAATGGTAAAAAGGCTCGAGCGGGTAATCGTAGTGATGCAATAATAATACCGTCGCCAGTTATCAATTATGCAAGGCCGAATCTACATGTGGGTACGGGCTTATCCGCAGGCCCAGCTGACATATGGAATCCTGATAAGGGCTTTTTAGTACAATCAATCAATCCTGAATCATACAGCCTAAATTTTCCGACTACAGGTGCGCATAATTTATATTTTGATTTACTCATAAGTGGAGTAGATATAAATGAATTGACATGGGAACCCGTTACTTTGGGGGGAATCACTGCAACAGTGACAAATGTTGTAGCTAATGATAGGTGGATTCCTCAAGAAGATAAAGGAGAAGTAGTTGTACGCGTTAAGCTAACAGGTCCAGAGGCAAGAAATCAATGGTACAATCCTCATCCTAACCCAATTGCTATGCCACAGTTACCACAGACGTTTGAGTTAGTGGGTAGTGGATCGGCTACACTAAATCATACAACTTTTTTAAGGGGTAAGGTAAACTTATCACAACTAAAAAAGGAACAAATATGAATAAGATTAAACGCAAAAGACGAACATTCACAGATGATTTTAAACACCAAATGGTCAGTCTTTATCAACATGGTAAATCACGTAGTGAAATCGTTGCCGAATATGATTTGACACCATCAGCTTTGGACCGTTGGATAACGCAAGCAAGCCAAAGCGGCTCATTTAAAACAAAAGATAATCGCAGTCCACAAGAACAAGAGTTAATCGCATTGCGTAAAGAGCTTAAACAACTCCGTATGGAAAACGATATTTTAAAGCAAGCAGCACTGATAATAGGACGAAAATCGCTATCCTAAAAGCAAATCGACATCGTTATAGCATAACAAAGCTATGTCAATATTTAGGATTATCAAGACATTATGCTTATTATCAGTGTAAATTGAATAGACAAAAATCAGTAGGGCTTTATGCCAATAAAATCGTGACGCTATTTAATCAGAGCTATCAGTCTTATGGTACAAGACGAATTCGTTTTGATTTACAGAAAGAGAATATTTGGGTGTCACGCCGTTACATTGCTCGGGTGATGAAAGCCTTAT
>NZ_LZHK01000106.1:0-5648 GCF_001690415.1 Gilliamella sp. Imp1-1 | reverse complement strand
TAAAGCAAGCAGCACTGATAATAGGACGAAAATCGCTATCCTAAAAGCAAATCGACATCGTTATAGCATAACAAAGCTATGTCAATATTTAGGATTATCAAGACATTATGCTTATTATCAGTGTAAATTGAATAGACAAAAATCAGTAGGGCTTTATGCCAATAAAATCGTGACGCTATTTAATCAGAGCTATCAGTCTTATGGTACAAGACGAATTCGTTTTGATTTACAGAAAGAGAATATTTGGGTGTCACGCCGTTACATTGCTCGGGTGATGAAAGCCTTATTGCTGGTATCAAAATACACCGTTAAACGTTATCAATCTCACACTACGGAAGTGAATGAAACCGCCATAGAAAATCACCTGCAACGACAATTTGATGTAGGTGATAAAAAACAAATTGTTGTTGCAGATTTAACCTATATTCAAGTTAAGCAACGTTGGAACTATTTATGTGTTTTAGTGAACTTATCCGATAGGCAAATTGTCGGTTACCATGTTGGTCAACATAAAACAGCAGAGCTTGTTATGTCGGCATTAAGCCAAATTAAACTGCCATTATCAAAATTGGATTTATTTCATTCAGACCGAGGCAAAGAGTTTGATAATCGGTTATTAGAGGCGTGTTTTAAGACATTTAATATCACGCATTCATTAAGCAAGAAAGGGTGTCCATATGACAATGCGGTAGCGGAAGCGACATTTAAAACAATTAAAACGGAATTTGTAAAAGGCCAACGTTTCAACTCAACGGCTGAATTACAACGCGCTTTTTCGGCTTATGCTTATTGGTATAATCATAAACGATTACATTCTTCGTTAGGCTACTTGCCTCCCGTTGAATTTAAAAAACACTTACCCCTTAATTTTTTTGTTTGAAAATGTGTTGCCATTCCAAAGTTTATTTTTACAAGCCCTGTAGGTAGCTTATTTTCAGCATTTAACGTTAATGTTACCCCTCCTGTCGAAATTGTTCGACCATTCGTATTAACGATATCTTGTGCTTTTATTCCTGCAACACTCAAGTAAAAAAATAAATTATGAGAGCCTGTGGTTGGAAAGTTTGCTCCAGGATTCGCTGGATTATAAGCATAAAATCCTCTATATTTATTCCAATCTCCATGCGGATCGTTAAGAGAAGAAACTGCACCATCGTAAGGTATATCATTTGAATGCCAATCATATTCTAAATTAGGCATAGCATAACAAAATTGTGGTTTATCCATTTTGGGATAAAGATAATAGGTATGTCTATTTCCAGTAAAGCAACAACGGCGCTAATGCCAATGGGATTTTTGAAAATAATTTTATGGATAATTTCGATGATATAAATGAGCTTCGAGTAAAAAATCGTCGAATAGGATTATTTGATAAATTTAAGACATAAGTTTGCCAGTGCTTGCGCCAAAAACAATACTGCATTACATTTCACCTATCAATTAATGTTTTCTTTTTTCGTGATTTATAATTATTTGTTTTATTTAATTTTTTATAATTATTCACTTATTTAATAAGCTTATTTCCCTATAGTGGTTAAAGTATAGCCGTTTAAAAAATAGTTGGCTAGTTTTTTGACGGATTTTTTTGTAAAGAAATGTAAATAAATTTAAAGAAACATAAAGATAGAAATGATTCAGTTATAAAAATAAGTGAATTTTTTAACTAAAATATAATGTCAGATTACAGACATTTTGACCTTTGATGGAATGATTAATATTGCTGATAACTTCTAAAACACAAACACACCCAACAACCTAGTTTAGCGTACTAGCTTTACTTGGTTATCGGTATATTTTGATGCTGTGATAAGGCAGGCTGATTAACATTGTGGTGCTATAAGCGTGTTTTTGCTCTAAAAACGTTCAGGTAGACTATTGATTTTATTGAAGTTTTTATTTGTATTTTTAAATAAAATCAAACGCTTATAAGCTATTTTTTTATTACGTTGAATTTGGCTTTTTAATAAAAGCGCTTTTGTTATTTGATAATAGTTATTTAATAATAACTTGTTAATAACAGCCAGTTAATAACAAAAGCGCAAGCTTTTAATTGGTATCGGTCGGGCGCTATTAAAACGTTAGGCTCGCTGACTTTACCTGCTAAAAGCCCTAACTTGCGGCCAGGGCTTTATTCTTGCCTATATTGTCCTCTCAGACACCATAACCACCTTTCTCGCAAATATTACTAAGGGGTGGTGCAAACCGCATAATAGCTCCAGGAAACACTGTTGTTGTCGACGTAGCCGTCGAGCGAGGAGACATTGAACTGGTTGTTACCCCTTGCGTCACTTGTCCAGTAATATTTTAAGGTGTTGATGAAGCCCGCATCAGCGTAGCCGTACATTGCTCCCCACTCCGTGAAAAACCCAGCTCCTATATGACGCTGGTAAGCATTATTACTTGATGACGGCGTGCTGCCTAATGCGCCTTGACACCAACTTCCTGAACCCCAACCAGAACAAACTGCATTGGTTAAATCCCTTACCCGCGGCATGCGATAACCCAAACTATTACACCATGCTAACTGCTCGCTATAAGTTTTAAATTGATCACCTCTATTGACAAACCACTGCCTCAACTTAAATCCATATCTTACCTCATTACCATTATTATCCCTTCCCACCAATTCAAAAGTCTGTGGCAAAGATGGGACGGTAATTCGGTTTGGATTAGAATTGCTCCACCAGCTCCTTGCCTCTGGACCATTCAACGTTACTCGTGTTACATTCTTAGACTTATCAGTAATCCACTCATCAGCTGGTATAGTATTCCCTTCTGGGTCCGTGAATGTCCCTGAAAGTGGCCTTGTCCATCTCAACGTTGCAATTATATCACCACTTGTATATACAGACCAACTCAACTGACTTGCATCTACTCCAACTATGACTAAATCAAAATACAACCCATCTGCCCCCGTAGTTGGAAAATTTCGGTCGTAAGATGATGAGTTTGTAAATACATCTAAAAAACCCTTCTCAGAATTCCATATACTAGCTGGACCAGCAAAACGTGGGTTATCCCAAGCTTCAATACCTACTGTGCCACCAAACACCAAATTCGGTCTGACCGAACAAATAATAGGATGTGGCGGCAAAGTGATATAATACTCCGCTGCTCCTCCGTAAAGCCTACTACTATTCGGCATACCATAACGAGTCTCTAAAGCCCCCCCTGAACTATCTAAGGTTACCTTATAAGGTGCTTTACATAGACTTAATGCATCACTACGATTAACGGTATTGCCATCTTTATCCTTTATTACTAACGATATACTCCCTGATGCGCTAACTCCATCCACTCCCTGTCCATCCCCATCATCATCGCCCCATTTACCTTGTGTTACTAAGTCATTTATATTTATTGAGTCGCTTGATGACGGAACTATCATTTCAATATCAGCCAAAGTATCCCCTACATTAGATAACTCGATTGGCGCTGTCGATGATGAAGGATTATTTTGCGGTGTGAATGTTCGACCGTCTGATAACTTAATACCTAATAATTCCCTTATTTCAGTCACTTTAGTAACACCGCCATCAAAGGTTAAATAAGGCGCAGTACCATGAATGCGCTCAGAAGTCGTGGCCGATAATGCCTGTGATTCTAATGAGTACAGCAATAACAACAACGGCGCTAATGCCAATGGAATTTTTGAAAATAGTTTTGTGGATAATTTCGAAAATAATTCGAGAGATAATTTCGATGATATAAATGAGCTTCGAGTAAAAACTTGTCGAATAGGATTATTTGATAAATTTAAGACATAAGTTTGCCAGTGCTTGTGCCTTGTGCCTTGTGCCTTAAAATGGTACTGCATTTTGTTCCACCTGTCAAGTAATATTTTGTTTTATTTAGATTTTTTATGGTTAATCGCTTATTTAATAAGCTTGTCTTTCTAAAGCGATTAAAGTATAGCCGTTTAAGAAATAGTTGGCTAGTTTTTTGGCGGACTTTTTTGTAAAGAAATGTAAATTGTAAGAATTATTCATCATGAATGGGCATAAACTTTATGGTTAAATTAATCTAAATATTTTATAGCTAAAAAGTTTAATCGACTATTTAAACAAAATACCAAGTATTTTTATTTAAATAGTCATTATTGAAGAGAAAATTATGGTGTAACGCAAGCTCCTCTATAGTCTTGATCTGAAAGATATCTAGCGCCAACAACACCTGTATTTGTCTCTACAACGCGAGTATAAAAGTCAATAAGATCTGATGTCCAATAATACCCTCTTAGCTCCCCCCAAGCAGGATCGCCAACTTGAAAAAATTCCCAATCACTATCTTTATAGTAGATTTGAGTCACTCGTCCCCATTCGCTAAATAATCCCCCCATCCAATAACCATTGGTTATATAACTAATTTTTCGTAAAGAGGCTCCGTCTGCTATACCATTTTGCCAATCCACAACTATATCTTCGCCACGCCTTGCATTGGTAAAATCAAGCACTTTGGTCATACGATATCCACCACCATTAAAGTTATTACAAAATGCTACTGCATTTTGATACCCCCCTGCACCACCTTTTTTAGTGACATACCAACGCTCTAACCTAAAACTATACAATGGGTCATTGTTTTTATCGTGTAAATAAAATGTTGAAGGAATAAAAGAACCAGGATTACTCTCCTTAGGACCCGTTAAGTTAATTTTTACAAGCCCTGTAGGTAGCGTATTTTCAGCATTTAACGTTAATGTTACCCCTCCCGTCGAAATTGTTCGACCATTTTTATTTACTATATCTTGTGCTTTCATTCCTGCAACACTCAAGTAAAAAAATAAATTATGAGAGCCTGTGGTTGGAAAGTTTGCTCCAGGATTCGCTGGATTATAAGCATAAAATCCTCTATATTTATTCCAATCACCATGCGGATCGTTAAGAGAAGAAACTGCACCATCGTAAGGTATATCATTTGAATGCCAATCATATTCTAAGTTAGGCATAGCATAACAAAATTGTGGTTTATCCATTTTGGGATAAAGATAATAGGTATGCCTATTTCCAGTAAATTTATCACTTTCAGAAGGAATACCATATTCTGTCTTAATGCTTACATCTTCCACTTCTAACGTCAATTGATAAGGTGCATCACAGCCATTTAATGCTTTATCTGAGTTATCCTTCACATAATTAGTAATATCTTGACCATATAAATTCTGCCATTTAATTTTTAATTTACTTGAATTGACACGATGGAGTGTATCGCCATCATCATCCTTCCAATAACCATTGTCATCAATAACTTTATCGGTCAATACTTCTGGATAATCCCCATGAGGCACTAATGTCTTGATATCTGCAAAAGTGGCTAAAAGTTTATCTAACACTAATGGGTTTTCCATACTTGAGCTATCATTTGATACAGTAATAATTTTGTTTCCGGGCAATGTTACTGATAATAAGGGACTAATTGAATCGGCATGAGTCGCACCGCCATCAAAGGTTAAATAAGGCGCAGTACCGTGAATGTAATTAGAAGTAGTAGCCGATAGTGCCTGCGATTCTAAAGAGTACGGTAATAACAACAACGGCGCTAATGCCAATGGAATTTTTGAAAATAGTTTTGTGGATAATTTCGAAAATAATTCGAGAGATAATTTCGATGATATAAATGAGCTTCGAGTAAAAACTTGTCGAATAGGA
>NZ_LZHK01000105.1:0-1990 GCF_001690415.1 Gilliamella sp. Imp1-1 | reverse complement strand
CATCACAGCTCATCAAGACAGAATAAAAGTTATCAGGGTCGCCATTATCTCCAGTCCAGCCCATTAATACAGCATCATGTTCACCATCACGAATACGAGATAGATATTCTCCCCATTCATAACTCACAATTTTAGCTGTTACGCCAATTTTAGCCCAATCCGCTTGAATCATTTCGGCCATACGGCGTGCATTTGGGTTATATGGGCGTTGTACTGGCATTGCCCATAAATTGATAGTAAACCCGTTCTCTAATCCCGCTGATTTTAATAACTCTTTTGCTTGCGCTGGATCATAAGGATAATCTTTCACTTCATCGTTATAACTCCACATTGATGGAGGAATAAAGTTTTTAGCTGGTTCAGCTGCACCTTGAAAAACAGCTTTTATAATCGCATCTTTGTTCACGGCCATATTTAATGCTTGGCGGACTTGCAAATTATTAAGTGGCGGCTTATCCATATTGTAGGCTAAATAGCCAATGTTAACGCCAGCCATTTCTTTAACAACAATATTTTTGTCTGATTTCATTCGTTCAACATCGGCTACATTTGGGTATGGCATAGCATGACACTCGCCTTTCTGTAACTTAGCATAACGAATTGCGGCATCAGGTGTAATAGAAAACACTAAGCGATCAAGTTTGGCTTTTGGACCAAAATAATCGGGATTTGCTTTATAAAGAATTCTGGAGTCTTTTTGGTATTGTACAAAAGTAAATGGGCCCGTACCAACAGGAACTAAGTCTAATTTTTCTGGTGTGTTTTTCTTAAGCATAGCATCAGCATATTCAGCTGATAAAATTGATGCAAATGACATTGCTAAATCTGCTAAAAAAGGGGCTTCTGGATGGTTTAATTCAAATACAACAGTATGGTCATCAATCTTTTTAATTTCTTTGATTAAATCTGGGAATCCCATACTTTCAAAGTATTCATATTGTCCACCAGAAACTTTGTTATAAGGATGATTTTTATCTTTTTGTCGCATAAATGTAAAAATAACATCATCAGCATTTAGGTTTCGTGTTGGTTTGAATTCTTTATTGCTATGCCACTTAACATCATCGCGTAAATGAAAAGTATAGGTTAAACCATCTTGGCTGATATCCCAAGATTTGGCTAAAGAAGGTTCAATTTCGGTAGTACCTAATTTAAATTCTACCAAACGATTATAAACAGGAACTGCACTTGCATCCATTGATACACCACTTGTTGCTAATTGTGGATTAAATGTTTCAGGCGAAGCCTCTGAACAATAAACCAATGTTTCAGCAGCATGAAGTTGTGCACTGGCAAGCATTGTTATTAGTCCTGCACTCAATAAGAATTTACGTTTATATTTCCTTAGATTACTCATAAAACCACTCCAATTATTTAACTGTAAACCGATTTTGTAACATTTAAACAAAGGCAAGAATGTCGTATTTTTAATATTTTTTAAATATAGATTTAGTAAAACGTTCTAATTTTAAATTTTATATTAATTAACTTTTATTTTGTTTAAATTCATATTTTTTATTTCTTGCACATATACAGTGCAAAGCGTACCATAATTAAAATTGTGATATAGCATAAAAGTTACAATAAAATTCCATTTTAGATTAAAAATAACTTTTAACAACAATATAACGACAGTTAAGTACTATGTAATAGATAAAATAAGCAAAAATAGTGCCATTTTTAATTTACAAATTTATATTAAAAAAGAACAGGTATATTTTATTTTCGTAGTTCTTAGGGGCTGTTGATCTTTGCTGTACATAAATTACTCAACAATACATTGGCAGCCACATTAACATAAATGCCAGTGATACCATACTGGCATAATTCCTTTCTAACTTATCGTATCTAGTTGATATTGAACGATATTGCTTGATTCTAGCAAAGGCATTCTCGACTAAATGACGATAGCGATAAAGGCACCTATCCATACTGCTTTTATCTATATCCTTACCATAATTACGTTTAGCAATCACCGTTCGTCCGCCTT
>NZ_LZHK01000104.1:0-2460 GCF_001690415.1 Gilliamella sp. Imp1-1 | reverse complement strand
AAGGCGGACGAACGGTGATTGCTAAACGTAATTATGGTAAGGATATAGATAAAAGCAGTATGGATAGGTGCCTTTATCGCTATCGTCATTTAGTCGAGAATGCCTTTGCTAGAATCAAGCAATATCGTTCAATATCAACTAGATACGATAAGTTAGAAAGGAATTATGCCAGTATGGTATCACTGGCATTTATGTTAATGTGGCTGCCAATGTATTGTTGAGTAATTTATGTACAGCAAAGATCAACAGCCCCTAATCAATTACAATTAATTTTTTAATTATTTATAACTATCCTTTACCTAAATTCACTCCTAATTTGAAATACCTATAAACTTAAATAAAAGACATTAATTCAATGTATTCCGCTAATTTGATAATTAAAATCCATTTAAATGAAAATTTTTTGAATCTTTTTTTGATTTTGTCGACTCTTTATTAGAGTAGTTCATTATTAAATCTAATTTTAAAGAGGAAAAAAATATGAGTTTTAAAAAAAATATTCCAAGTTTTGAGCGTTTATGTCGAATTATTATTGGTGCCTGTATTGCTTATTTAGGCTTTCTTTTTGCTCCAACAGCCCTAGTAATGTGGATTGCTATCGCAACAGGAATAATTCTGGTTTGTACTGGAACTATAGGATTTTGCCCTATGCGTTCAATTATGAAAAGAAAAATAAACTAGCTAAAAAATCCACTCGCTACTTCCTTGATATAATGATGAATAACAGTTTACTTTGAGGAAGTACATATTACAGGATATCTCTCATTGATATCACCATTAAGAGAAAAATGTAAATAAAATGAAATTTAAATTAAATAATTTTAAGAGGTAATATCATGTTTAGAAGTAGTTCTGTATTAAGGCATTTACTACGAGGATGTATTGGATTTGGTTTGCTCGGTTTAACAATATATCTGTTCATTCAAGGTGCTGTCTGGAGCGTTTTATTGGGACTTGTATCGGCTGTTTTAGGTTTTTTTGTATTAAGAGGATGCCCTGCCTGTTGGGTAATTGGTCTCATAATGACTATAACCAATCCAGGTAAAACATGTATTCCCTGTACAAAAAAAGATGAATCAATTTCAACAGACTTAAAGTGAAAATAGCTCAATGTGTGAATTTGTTATGTTGCATGGTTACTGCCCCTAGCTTGCTAGGGGATGAGTATCTAATCAAGTTAAATCATATTTTCTTTAATGCCATTTGTATTCATTACCATAAATAGTTCCTTTATAATTGTGAATATTAATATATAAAGTATTCATAATTACTATTTCAGTGTGAATGACCACTAATCTCTAATTTTTTTCGTATAATATTTCTAGCTCTGTGAAGTCTACTTTTCACTGCTTCTGGGCTAATTTCAAGCATATTAGACACTTCATAAGTTGATAATTCTCTGATATCTCTAAGAATTATTACACTTCGATAAGTATAGGGAAGAGAAATTATTGCTTTAGTTAAGTCAATTTTTAATATTGATTCATCAGCTATAGAGTTACTAGTTCCAAATAGCTCTTCCATATCATCAGGATCCATTGCGAATGTTTTGTTATTTGAACGAAATATTCTGTAGCATTCTCGCTCAATAATGCGAAACAACCACGCTGACAGTGCGGAAATAGTTCGCAAAACACCTATTTTTTTATATAAAACCCAGAGTGCCACTTGTACTGCATCTTCTGCGTCTTCAGCAGTGGAACAAACTTTTCTTGAAAAGCGATTTAG
The DNA here is from genome assembly GCF_001690415.1 of Gilliamella sp. Imp1-1. Lineage (NCBI taxonomy): Bacteria > Pseudomonadati > Pseudomonadota > Gammaproteobacteria > Orbales > Orbaceae > Gilliamella > Gilliamella sp. Imp1-1. The sequence continues at coordinate 732 of NZ_LZHK01000104.1, read as the reverse complement.
ATCTGGTTGGCATTTTTCGAGTAATTTAGCCATAGCAACTTCATTACCTGAACTGGCCTGTAAAATGAGATTATCATCAATTTTTTTCATTATTTTTTCCTCTACTATATAAAAGAGGTTTGAAGGTATGAAAAGGATTCAAATAATTTTAAATATTTTTGTAACTATCCCCTAAAATAGTACAGCAAAAAAGTAGAAAATTCTCTATGATAAAAGTAAAAGGGAATTTAATTATGAAAAAAATGGCTGAACATCAAATCGTGGCTATTTTAAAAGATGATCCTCGCCAAAAAAGTGGACACAATTCGCCTCTATGATATAAACAAAAATCATAGGAGACAAATATCATGGTCAAAAAATTTAGTATCGAATTCAAACAACAATCAGTGGATTATGCGTTATCTAATGCACACCTTTCTATCAGCGAACTTGCCAACCATCTAGGTGTGGGTAAATCAACCCTAGATAAATGGATTAGGCAACTTTCCCCGAATAAAACTAGCCGTCGAGAGTTAACCGCTGAGCAACAGCGGATTATGGCGTTAGAAAAAGAGATTAAAGAACTGAAAATGGCCAATGATATACTAAAAAAGGCGCATGTGCATATCATCAACAATCCAAGTCGATGAAGTACGCTTATATGAAAAATCATTTAACCTGCTATCCCGTTACTAGGATATGCTCATTACTTGGTGTCAGTTCATCGGGTTATTATGCTTGGTTAAAAAGAGC
>NZ_LZHK01000103.1:0-24068 GCF_001690415.1 Gilliamella sp. Imp1-1 | reverse complement strand
CGGCGGTCTCCTTCTTTAATACTCGGTGCCTTACAATGCCTATAGGCTTTGCCTTTTCGCCTTAGATAAGGTTTGAATTGTTCATAGCGCGCTTTATTTTGATAAAGATAGTTATAGATTGATTGGACGCTGACTTTCTTTAAACGTGCAGCAATCTGCTCTGGGCTGTAATAAAGCATGAGGTATTTTTCAACTTGACGCCATACCGAAGACTCTATTGCCTTACCATTACCGCTGTTTTTTCGCCTTTTCCTAGCTAGGGTTACCGCATCATGTGCTTGATAGGTTTGATTAGGTTTTGAGTTTCTTTTTATCTCTCGACTTATTGTCGAAGGATGTCTATTGAGTAGCTGGGCTATCTCTTTTTTATTCTTTCCGGCTTGTAATAATACGAAAATCTGGTATCTTTCCTTCCTAGAAAGGTGATTATAATACATAGCAATCTCCAAACTGTGGTGGTGCGAAGGTGCTAGTATAAATCACCTTTCTACTTTCTTCACTCCACCGTGTTTAAAATTGCACTTCATGTTTGAATCCAGGACATCTTGATTTGTGTCATATCCATTTATTATTAACCAAGCAAGAGAACTTTGTATGTTCAGCATCAACAGGAAAAATAATGACAAATACAATATATACCAAAAAAATAAATTGTTTCAATCTCATTAACCTATCCCTTAAAATTAAATAAATATTATTTATAAAATTGCAAGATTTTCTTATTGGTGCTGTATTTCAGTGCATAATATCGCTATAATCACTCCTTATATTGAAGAAACTAGGTAATTATACAAGTATGGACTTTATAACACTCGAAATTCTACCTTTTGTAAAAAATCATCTTTTACTGTCCCTAGGTTGGATTGTACTATTTGTCGCAATCATTGTACTAACCATTAAAGGCAAACTATCTAAAGTTAAAGTTATCAATAATGCCCAAGCAATCCATATGGTAAATAAACAAGAAGCAGTCATTATTGATATTCGCACTGCTGATAGTTTCAAAAAAGGACATATAACAGATTCTCATAACATTTTGCCTATCGACATTAAAAATGCAAGTGCAAAAGCAATTGAAAAGTTTAAAGAAAATATCATTATTTTAATTGATGAGAATGGTTTATCATCAACAGGTATAGGTGAAATACTTGTTAAACAAGGTTTTTCAAATGTCTTTGTATTAAAAGACGGTATTGCTGGATGGAACGGCGAGAATTTACCATTAGTTAGAAAATAATATTATAAAAAAATAAGGTTTTATCATGACAGAACAAAACAATACACAACAACCAGAAACACAGTTTGCTATTCAACGTATTTATACTAAAGATGTTTCATTTGAAACTAATAATGTTCCAGAAATTTTTACTAAACAATGGCAACCAGAACTGAATCTTGAATTAAATTCATCTTCGCAAGTTTTAAGTGAAAATGTTTATGAAGTTGCACTTCGCGTCACTGTAACAGTAAAACAACAAAACGAAGTTGTGTATATCTGTGAAGTTACTCAAGCGGGTATTTTCTCACTTGTTGGATTTGACGAAGGCCAAATTCAACATTGTGTTGGTGCTTATTGTCCAAATATTTTGTTCCCTTATGCTCGTGAAGTAATTTCAAGTTTAGTAAATAAAGGTACATTCCCACAAGTAAATTTAGAACCAGTAAATTTTGAAGCACTATTTATGAACTATATTCAGCAACAACAAGATGAAGCTGAATCAAAAGAAACACTACAATAGTCATTGTATTACAATTAACTGATAATAAATTTATTAGATGATTATGAAAAAAGATGCTGCAGTAACAGTAATTGGCGCTGGATCTTATGGAACCTCTTTAGCTATTTTGCTGGCTCGGAATGGTCACTCAACTTTATTATGGGGGCACAATCCTGATAAAATGACCATTTTGCAGCATGATAGACAAAATAAACAGTTTCTACCGAATATTCCTTTCCCAGATCTGTTACAAATTGAAACTGATTTAAAAACGGCAGTTTCAGCAGCACCAATTTTACTTATTGTGGTGCCAAGTCATGCTTTTGCAAGTATTTTGACTCAAATCAAACCTTTTTTACGCCAAGATACAAAAATTGTCTGGGCTACAAAAGGACTTGAAGTTAATACTGGCCGATTATTACAAGATGTTGCAAAGGAGATTTTGGGCAATCAGATTCCATTAGCGGTCATTTCTGGCCCAACTTTTGCTAAAGAAGTCGCTTCTGGATTACCAACAGCAGTAACTGTAGCATCAACTAATGAGCATTTTTTAAATCAACTGCAAACTTTGTTTCATTGTAGCAAAAGCTTCCGAGTCTATAGCAGCAAAGATTTTATTGGAGTGCAACTTGGTGGTGCAATCAAAAATGTTATCGCTATTGGTGCTGGATTATCTGATGGTCTTGGCTTTGGCGCCAATGCTAGAACAGCGTTAATTACACGTGGACTTGCCGAAATGATGCGTTTAGGTGCAGTATTGGGGGCAGATCCAGCAACCTTTATGGGAATGGCTGGATTAGGTGATTTGGTTTTAACATGTACCGATGATCAATCCCGTAATCGTCGTTTTGGAATGTTACTTGGCCAAAATAAATCCATTCAAGAAGCTCAAGATGCTATTGGCCAAGTTGTTGAAGGTCGCAATAATACAAAAGAAGTCTGGTTATTAGCTCAAAAATATCATGTAGATATGCCAATCACTGAGCAAATTTATCAAGTTATTTATGAAAATAAAGATCCAAAACAAGCAGCGGTGGCATTACTTAGGCGTTCAAAAAAAGAAGAACTAAAAAGTTAATTTTTATACTCAAACACCTAGTTACCTGAAACTTTTTGACACGAAATTATACTAACTTGATATCTGAGTATTATAAAAACGTACCAATTCCTTTTTCTTTTGCTTTAAGATAAATATCGTAGCCAATATACACGTCTAATACAGCTGTACCAACAGTTTTAAACAGCGTAATTTGCTGTTCATTTAGACGGCATTGGGTTGGATCTATCACTAAATCTCCTAACTCTAAAAAATCATCTTCTGATACCAATTGTTGTTTAATTGGATCAATAATATCGCCTGCTTCAGCAAATACACCTTCTTTAGTATCAACTACACGAATATTCGCCTTTTCAACAATACATTCTGGAATTTCATGCATTTCTGGTGTATAAGCACCCACTCCATTAACGTGCGTGCCAGGTTTTACTTTTTCGCCATTAAATGTCACAACTTTTGAGGTTGTAACCGAAGTAATAATATCAGCCTGACTAATGTCATCATCCAAATTTTTTGAAAAATAAAAATTAGTAGAAAAATGAGCAAAACGATGTTTCATCTCTTCTGTAAATTGTTCCGCTTTTTGTGTATCAATATCAAAAATAGCGACATCAGTAAGTGAACGAACAGTTAACATTGCCTCTAATTGAGATACAGCTTGCCCACCAGTACCTATCAACACTCCTCGACTAGCATTTTTACGCGCCAGCAAATCGGTTGCTGCACCTTGAACGGCTCCTGTACGAAGCTGAGTGACAAAAGTGCCATCTAACATAGCACAGACTTCACCTGTTTGCGGGTCTAACATTAAAACTTGAGCAGGTACTGATGGTTTACCCAATTTAGGATTGTCAGGAAATACCGAAACAATTTTTATACCCACAATGTCGCTACCTTTAAGATGTGCGGGCATAAACAAGCATTGTCCCTTTTGCATATCAAAATTTATTCGTAACGGCACATCACTGTTTCCTTGGCTATAGATTTTCAAAGCTTGTTTATCTGCAGCTATTGCATCTTTCATTGTATAAAATCTTTCAATATCATTGGCCGTTAAAATAAGCATTTTTATTCCTTATTGATTTTCTATATTTTCTGAACTTTAGTATCTATTATTTATTTTTTAGATCAAGATTTATTGTCAATTAAACCATAAAAAACTGTTTTATATAACAAAAACTTCAGTTCTTGTATATCCACTATATTTTCACTATTATTACAATGTGTAATTTTGCACGATATTTGAGAATATCAGATGTTATTTAAAATATTAAAATTTTCCTTAAAGATCCTATTCCATGTAAGAATTAATGGCGATTTAGAAAATTTAAAACAAGATAGACTTCTTATTACACCTAACCATGTATCGTTCCTTGATGGTATTCTAATTGGCGTATTTTTACCCGTAAGACCAGTCTTTGCTATTTATTCGGGTTATATTAATCATTGGTTAGTCCGCTTAGCAAAGCGTTATGTTGATTTTGTGCCAATGGACCCGCTTAGTCCAATGGCAATAAAGCGATTAGTTCGCGAAGTTGAAAAAGGCCGCCCGATAGTCATATTCCCTGAAGGAAGAATTACTATAACTGGCTCATTAATGAAAATTTATGATGGCGCTGCTTTTGTTGCTGCTCGCTCTCAAGCCACCATTGTACCAGTGTGGATCGAAGGTGCTGAATTTACTTTAACTAGTCGTTTAAAAGGTTTATTTAAACGTCGTTTATTCCCTAAAATAACCATTCATGTACTTAACCCTACATCTATTCCAATGCCCGATGCGCCTAAAGCTAGTGAAAGGCGTTATATTGCAGGTGAAAAACTTCATCAAATTATGATGAACGCACGCATGGCAAGTCGTCCAAAGTTAACGCTGTTTGAAGCATTATTAGAAGCACAAGTTCGCTATGGCGTGAAATCAAGAATGGTACAAGACCCAACAACTCAAGAAGCATCTTATCGCAGTTTATTAAAACAAATTATAGGTGTTAGTTGTATTATTGCCAAAATTACTAAAAATAAAGAGCGAGTTGGTGTTTTATTACCCAATGCAACCATTACTGTTGCAACTATTTTTGGTTTGTCCGTAAAAAATCGAATTCCAGCAATGCTTAACTATACTGCGGGAACAAAAGGCTTAAACTGTGCCATTACTGCTGCTGAAATCAAAACGATTATTACTTCACGCAAATTTATTAGAAAAGGTAAACTTGATTATCTACTTGAAGAAATCAAAGACGTTAAGTGGTGTTTTCTTGAAGATTTGCGTAAAAACTTAACTTTAAAAGATAAGCTTTATGTTGCAGTGCATCAATATATTCCACGCTTAATTAAATACCAACAATCAAGCGATGACGAAGCACTAGTACTGTTTACCTCTGGTTCAGAGGGAAACCCTAAAGGTGTTGCTCATAGTCATGGAAGCCTACTTGCTAATGTTGAACAAATTCGAACGGTTATAGATCCAACCCCTGCAGATCGCTTCATGTCGGCTCTACCATTATTCCATGCTTTTGGTATTACAGCAGGATTATTTTTACCGCTATTTTCAGGTAGCCGTACATTTTTATATCCAAATCCATTACATTACCGTATGGTCCCTGAAATTATTTATGACCAAAATTGTACGGTTTTATTTGGTACGCCAACTTTCTTGGCAAACTATGCCCGTTATGCGCACCCATATGATTTTATGCGTTTACGCTATGTTGTTGCAGGTGCCGAAAAATTATCAGATGCAGTACGAGAACAATGGAAAGATAAATATGGTATTCGTATTTTAGAAGGCTATGGCGTTACCGAATGTGCACCTGTTGTAGCGCTTAATGTTCCTATGGCATTTAAAGCTGGTACTGTAGGGCGATTACTTCCAGGCATGGTATCAAGATTAATTCACATTCCAGGCATTAGCGATGGCGGCCAATTGCAAGTCAAAGGACCTAATGTGATGAAAGGCTATTTACGGGTGGAAAATCCCGGCAAACTTGAAGAACCAGTAGCAGCTGATGAAAATGGACAAGCCGAAAAAGGTTGGTATGATACCGGCGATATCGTTGCTATTGATAGTGAGGGGTTTGTGACAATTAAAGGACGCTTGAAACGATTTGCAAAAATCGCCGGTGAAATGGTTTCATTAGAAAGTGTTGAATCCTTAGCAAAAAAAGTTGACTCTGATGCAATGCACGGTGCAACAGTCAAAGCCGATGCAGCTAAAGGGGAAGCAATTGTCTTATTTACTACCTCAACAAAATTAAATCGAGAGCAACTTAATCAAGCATCTCAAGAATTGGGCATTCCAGCATTAGCCGTTCCTCGTGATATTCGTATAGTAAAAGAGTTACCACTACTAGGTACAGGTAAAATTGATTTTATTACTTTACGAAAAATGGCTGACGAATAAACTAAAGGATGTCACATGAAACAACATTCTCTATTAAGCAAAGGCATGGTTGCAACCATGCTTGCGCAGTTTTTTTCAGCATTTGCTGATAATGCAATCTTTTTTGCTATTTTAGCTTTCATTAAGAATTTACATTATCCAACATGGAGCCAATCGGTATTACAAATTAGTTTTGTCGCACCGTTTATCATACTTTCACCTTTTGTGGGGCAATTTGCTGACAGCATGTCAAAAGGCAAAGCAATGATGATTTCAAATAGCATCAAATTATTAGGTGCAGGTTGTATTTGTTTAAATATAAGTCCTTTTGTTGGTTACTTTTTAGTTGGTATAGGTGCTGCGGCCTACTCTCCCGCTAAATATGGAATTTTAGGCGAACTAACTACAGGTGATAATTTAGTTAAAGCAAATGGGTTAATAGAAGCATCAACCATTGCCGCCATTTTACTTGGTTCGCTAGCTGGTGGTCATATTGCCGATCTTAATGTGAGCGCTTCCTTACTTGTGTGCGTGTTAGTGTATGGGCTAGCTGTTATTGCTAATTTTTTTATTCCTAAATTACCTGCTGCACGGCAAAATATTTCATGGCAATTTATCAATATGGTAAACGATTTTACTAATACATTAGAAATCATATGCAATAATAAACGTGTTTTATTTACACTATTGGGTACCAGTTTATTTTGGGGAGCTGGTATTACTTTACGTTTTCTATTAATTAGTTGGGTTCCAGCTATCTTAAATATTCATGACAACGCAACACCAACAAACCTTAATGCAATCGTTGCTATCGGTATTGTTATTGGCGCAGGTCTAGCTAGTACATTTATTAATATTAACAACACATTACGTTGTATTCCAGCAGGAATAATGATGGGAATAGCTGTAATCGCTTTTACATTACAAAGCCATATCATTTCATCTTATATACTACTTATTGTTATTGGTGCATTAGGTGGGTTCTTTTTAGTGCCATTAAATGCCTTTATTCAAAAAATAGGTAAAGAGTTAGTTGGTGCTGGTAGTGTTATTTCAGTGCAAAATTTAAGCGAATATACTGCAATGATGGTAATGTTAGGATTTTATACGTTAGCCGTTGCTTTAAATTTATCGGTTACTGCTATCGGTGTTGGTTTTGGGAGCTTATTTGCTTTAGTTATATTTTTATTATGGTTAGGGTTAAAAAATAATGAATCACATTAATCTATCAGCGATGCTAACAGAAAGTCGTAATCCTAATAGCGAAAAAATAGATAACTGTTCAACATTAGAAATGCTACAAATCATCAATAATGAAGATAAAAAAGTCGCATTGGCTATTGAAAAAGAATTACCCAATATCGCAAAAGCCGTTGATGCGATTAGTTTAGCATTCTCAAATCAAGGTAGACTAATCTATATAGGTGCTGGCACTTCAGGCCGATTAGGTATTTTAGATGCAAGTGAATGTCCACCAACTTATGGCACTTCACCAGAACAAGTTATTGGCTTAATTGCTGGAGGCAAAACAGCCATTTTTAAGGCGGTTGAAAACGCCGAGGATAACCCAGAATTGGCAATTACTGACTTAAAAAACATTAATTTTAGCTCAAATGACGTTTTAGTTGGCATTGCCGCTAGTGGGCGCACACCTTATGTAATAGGTGCTATGCAATATTCTAAATCAATTGGAGCAACAGTGATTAGCTTATGCTGTAACCCATTAGCTCCAATGATTAATTTAGCCAATATTGCTATTACACCAATCGTTGGTGCAGAAGTAATTACTGGCTCATCCAGAATGAAAGCGGGCACAGCACAAAAATTAGTCCTCAACATGTTAACCACTGCCAGCATGATAAAAATCGGCAAAGTCTATAGTAATTTGATGGTTGACGTACAAGCTACCAACGCCAAACTTGTTGAACGGCAAATATCCATTGTTATGCAGGCTACCGATTGCACTCGAGAAAAAGCCATTACTGCATTAACCGAAAGTAATAAGCATTGTAAAACTGCTATTTTGATGATTCTTTCAGGTTTAAATGCAGAGCAAGCCAGAGTGAGGCTAAAAAAAGAAAATGGTTTTATTCGTCAAACACTGTAAGATAGACTAAATTTACTTTAATAAACAATAAAAAATTAAGTTTTTTATTAAAATGTGATGCTCACATAATTTTTAACTTATTTTTTTCTGTAAAATAACTAGATATTTTTATTTTATATATTATGCAATTAATATAAAAAATTAGGAGGTCGTTATATGGTTGGAATCATCCTAGCAACTCATGGTGAGTTTGCGGAAGGTATTCTACAATCAGGATCGATGATATTTGGAGAGCAAGAAAATGTTAAAGCTGTTACCTTGCACCCAAGTGATAGTCCTGAAAGTTTAAAAGAACGAATGCTTGAAGCGATTGCGACATTTGCTAATCAAGAAGAAGTCCTGTTTTTAGTAGATTTATGGGGAGGAACACCATTTAATCAAGCTAACAATTTATGTGGTGAACATAGTAATTGGGCTATTGTTGCTGGTTTAAATTTACCAATGTTAATTGAAGCCTATTCATCTCGTTTCTCAATGGAAACGGCGAAAGAAATTGCTGCCGCAATTATTGAACCAAGCAAAGAAGGTGTTCGAACAACAGTCGAAATACCAATACAATCTTCTGCTTCTACTAAAAACGCAAATACTATCCCCGAAGGAACAGTACTTGAAGATGGTAAAATGAAAATTGTGCTAGCTCGTGTTGACTCACGCCTATTACATGGGCAAGTGGCGACAGCATGGACAAAATCAACCAATCCGAACCGGATTATTGTTGTTTCTGACTCGGTTGCAAAAGATGAATTAAGAAAAAAACTCATCCAAGAAGCAGCGCCTCCTGGTGTAAAAGCAAATGTAGTTCCAGTTAAAAAAATTATTGAAGTTTCACGCGATCCTCGTTTTGGTAATACCAAAGCGCTACTTCTATTTGAAAATCCACAAGATGTGCTACGAACCATAGAGGGCGGTGTTGATATCAATGAACTTAATATTGGTTCAATGGCCCATTCCGTAGGAAAGGTTATGGTTAATAAAGTGCTGTCAATGAATGCTGATGATGTTGATACATTTGAAAAATTAAAAACAAAAAATGTGAAATTTGATGTTCGCAAAGTACCTAATGACTCTAGCAGTAATATGGACGAATTATTGAAAAAAGCGAAAGAAGAATTGGCGCAACAAAAGAATTAGTTTATTTAAGGGGTTATATTATGACATTGTCAATTATTGCTATCATTTTAGTGATAGTTATTGCCTTTCTAGCTGGTATGGAAGGTATTTTAGATCAGTTTCAATTCCACCAACCTTTAGTGGCTTGTTCTTTAATTGGACTTGTAACAGGTAATTTAGAAGCGGGTGTTGTATTGGGCGGTTCGTTGCAAATGATTGCACTCGGTTGGGCCAATATTGGGGCGGCAGTAGCACCTGATGCAGCTTTAGCATCGGTTGCTTCATCAATTATTTTAGTATTAGGCGGCCAAGGTATAGCTGGTGTATCTACCGCTATAGCTGTAGCTATTCCACTTGCCGTTGCAGGGCTATTCTTAACCATGATTGTACGAACTATTGCTGTTCCATTAGTACACATGATGGATGCGGCAGCGGAGGAAGGCAATATTCAAAAAATTGAATGGTTACAAATTTTAGGTATCTGTTTACAAGGTTTACGTATCGCAATCCCAGCTGCTGCATTACTCTTTATTCCTGCTGAAATTGTTAGAAGTACACTAGAAGCAATGCCAGAATGGCTAACAACAGGAATGGCTATTGGTGGTGGAATGGTTGTTGCTGTTGGTTATGCAATGGTAATCAATATGATGGCAAACCGAGAAGTATGGCCATTTTTCATTATTGGTTTTGTCGTTGCTGCGATATCACAATTAACACTGATTGCACTTGGCGCTTTAGGTATAGCATTAGCACTAATTTACCTCAATCTTTCTGAACGTGGCAATTCATCCAATGGTGGTAGCAAAGGTGATCCACTAGATGATATTTTAAATGATTACTAAAAACTTGGAGAAGAAAATGACTGATAGAATCCAATTAAACAAAAAAGATCGTTTAGCGGTTGCTTGGCGTTCAACCTTCCTCCAAGGGTCTTGGAACTATGAACGTATGCAAAATGGTGGATGGGTCTATTCAATGATCCCTGCTATCAAAAAATTATATACCACCAAAGAGGATCGCTCTGCTGCTCTTAAGCGTCACCTAGAATTTTTTAATACTCACCCTTATTTAGCTTCTCCAGTACTTGGGGTAACTCTTGCACTTGAAGAGGAACGGGCTAATGGAGCTGCTGTTGATGACGTAGCAATTCAAGGGGTAAAAGTTGGGATGATGGGACCATTAGCGGGTGTGGGTGATCCTGTATTCTTGTTTACCGTACGTCCAATGCTCGGCGCTCTTGGCGCTTCACTTGCACTAAGCGGTAATATTATGGGACCAATTTTATTCTTCTTATTATGGAATATTATTCGTTGGGGCTTCATGTGGTATACCCAAGAATTTGGTTACCGTACAGGCTCTAAAATAACCGATAATTTATCAGGCGGATTACTACAAAAAATCACCAAAGGAGCTTCTATTTTAGGAATGTTTGTACTGGCAGCCTTAGTACAAAGATGGGTATCAATTAAATTCCAACCAGTCGTATCTACTGTCAAGCTAGACAATGGTGCTTTTATTGATTGGAATACATTACCAGTAGGTGCTGAAGGCATTCAACAAGCATTAATTCAAATGCAAAGCGGATTATCACTAACTCAACAAAAGGTAACCACCTTACAAAATAACTTGGATCAGTTAATACCTGGACTTGTCCCCTTACTATTGACTTTCTTTTGCATGTGGTTACTTCGTAAAAAAGTATCACCAATCCTAATTATTTTGGGATTATTTATAGTCGGTATTGTTGGCCATGTAATCGGTCTTTTATAAACATATAGCTATGCCTATATATATTTAGAAAGTATGATATTTTAAAATAGCGCCAACTTTCTATTTACTATTACATTAACCTTTTCATCACACCATGTGATGAAAAGGTATCATTAATCATTCGAACTTTGCATGGATATAGGGTAGATGGTTCAATCATTAAATACTAAAATTGATTTAACAATAAAAGCAACCGCATTTACAGGCTTATCTGAATACGGCAATATAATAATTGGTGACAAAGCCTTCGAGTTTTATCATCAACACGATCCACGCAAATATATCCAAATACCATGGAATGAAATTGATTATGTGATTGCTTCTGTATTATTAGGCGGTAGATGGATCCCACGTTATTCTATACAAACAAAAAAAAATGGCACATTCACCTTTGCATCTAAAGAGCCCAAGAAGGTATTAAAAGCCATTCGAGTTTATGTTGACGGGCAAAAAATGGTACGCTCACTGGGCTTTTTTGATGTTTTAAAGAGAGCTTTTTTCCACAAAAAGAACAAAAAATAAAAATCACTATTTTATTATATTTATCGATTTCCACTTAAATTAAATAAATTATAGTTAGTATCATTTTTATCCACTCTTTTGTAAGTTAGTTTAAGTCAATCAATATAACGCCGCATCATCAACAAACAGCCATTGCACTTTTTGCTAGAAAGAGTATAATTCTGGGGCTTTGATTTTGTCCGTGTTGGGCAGAAAAAAGATTATTTTTTAATTTAAGAGGATGTTATGGTAACTATTCGTTTAGCTCGTGGTGGCTCTAAAAAGCGCCCTTTTTATCAAGTAGTTGTCACTGATAGCCGTAACCCACGTGATGGCCGTTTTATTGAGCGCGTTGGCTTTTTTAATCCAATTGCACAAGGTAAAGCAGAAGAATTACGTTTAGATCTTGATCGCGTAAATCATTGGGTTGGTTTAGGTGCAACTGTTTCTGATCGTGTTAATGCACTAATTAAACAAGCACAAAAAGCTGCTTAATTTAGTAATTGATAATCACTGTAATGATGAATACTGAGAATCTTATTGTTGTTGGTAAACTTGGTTCAAGCTACGGCATTCGCGGATGGCTCAGAATTTTTTCGTTTACAGAATTTCCAGATAGCATTTTTGATTACACTCCTTGGTATATCCAGCGTGCTGGGCAATGGCAAGAGGTAATTGTAGAGAGTTTTAAACCGCATAATCATGATATGATTGTAAAACTTAAAGGCATTGATGATCGTGATCAAGCCATTGCATTAACCAATATTGAAGTGTTTGTTGATGCAGAAAAATTACCAGCACTTAGCAATGGTGATTTTTATTGGAAAGATCTCATTGGGTGCCGAGTTAAAACAGTTAATAACTATGATTTAGGACTGGTAACTGATTTGATGGAAACCGGATCTAACGATGTATTAGTGGTTAAAGCAAATTTAAAAGATGCATTTGGAGCAACAGAACGTTTAATCCCTTTTGTTGATAATCAATTTATAAAACAAGTTGATTTAACAACAAAAATGATTGTGGTCGATTGGGATCCTGCTTTTTAATTGGTAAGGTAAAACTATGTGGATTGGCGTAATTAGCCTTTTTCCCGAAATGTTTCAAGCTATTACCTGTTATGGCGTAACTGGTCGAGCCGTTAAAAATGGGCTGTTAACAGTAGAGTATTGGAACCCTCGCGATTTTGCGCATGATAAGCATAAGACTGTCGATGATAGGCCTTATGGTGGTGGTCCCGGCATGTTAATGATGGTTCAACCACTTAAAGATGCAATTCATGCGGCAAAAACAGTGGCAGGTAACAATACAAAAGTAATCTATCTTTCCCCACAAGGGCGCAAATTAGACCAACAAGGTGTTTGTGAATTGTCACAAAATCAAAATTTAATTTTGATTTGTGGACGATACGAAGGTATAGATGAACGCGTTATTCAAACCGAAATTGACGAAGAATGGTCAATTGGGGACTACGTGTTAAGTGGTGGTGAAATACCGGCGATGACCATGATTGATGCATTAGCAAGGTTTATTCCTGGCGTGCTAAATCACCAATCATCGGCAAAAGAAGACTCTTTTGCTAACGGTTTACTTGACTGTCCACACTATACTCGTCCTGAGGTGTTAGATGGAATGGCGGTACCTGACGTATTAATGTCTGGTCACCATGAAGCGATTCGTCGCTGGCGATTAAAACAATCACTAGGACGAACTTGGTTAAGAAGAGAAGATCTTCTTGCAAATCTAGCTCTGACTGATGAAGAGCAATGTTTACTCGCTGAATTCCAACAAGAATACAGTGACAAACTAAGCAATTAATATTTCAGTATAACTAGTAAGAGATAATATTATGAAAAATGCAATTATTCAGCAATTAGAACAAGAACAAATGAAAAAAGACATCCCGTCTTTTCGCCCTGGTGACACGGTTGAAGTAAAAGTATGGGTTGTTGAAGGTAACAAAAAACGTCTTCAAGCTTATGAAGGTGTTGTTATTGGCATTCGCAACCGTGGTTTGCACTCTGCATTTACCGTACGTAAGATTTCGAATGGTGAAGGTGTTGAACGAGTATTCCAAACTCACTCACCAATTGTTGATTCAATTACTGTGAAACGTCGTGGTCAAGTACGTCAAGCTAAACTTTACTACTTACGCGAACTTCGTGGTAAAGCAGCTCGTATCAAAGAGCGCCTTAACTAAATTTTATTGGTTTAATTGTCTAAAACCAATTAAAAAATATCAGATTAAACATGGTCACCTTTTTGGTGGCCGTTTTTGTATCTAACAAAAATCATTCCCTAGCAACTAATAATGTTAACAAAATTAAAGGGAATTTAATTGTTATTCTTTGAAAGGTAACACTATGGATGACTATCTTGTTAATATCCTTGCCACAACTGTAAAGCTATTTGCATTAATGACACCTCCTGCTGTTTTAAGTGCATTTTTAAGTGGCACAAAACAATACGACGAACAGCTTAGACGCAAAACAGCACTCAAAACATCCTGTGCCGTATTTATCATCGGTATAGTGCTATTCTTTTTTGGTAATACCATGTTTAGTGTCTTTGGTTTTACTCTTGATGCATTCCGTATTGGTTCTGGAGCGTTGCTATTTATCACTGCAGTGTCACTAATGAATGATTCTCCAGAAAAGAATAAAATTAACAGTGATGACGATATTAGTGTTGTACCACTTGCAATTCCACTTTGTATGGGACCCGCTTCCATTGGTACTATCATTGTTATGGGAACAAGCTCCGTAGGCTTTGCAGCCAATATGATTGGCGCTGTTTCTTTATTCATTGCATCTTCAGGGATTTATGCAATGCTATTATGTGCAAAAAGTATTGCTAAAGTATTAAAAAACACAGGTATTGCTATCTTATCAAAACTTACTGGGTTACTAATATCAGCTATTGCTGCGCAAGTCGTTTTTACGGGTGTATCAACTTTTCTAAAATAACTTGTATCAGAAAGGATTTAATCAAGATTATACCAAGCAAACGCACTTAATTTAGTGCCTTAAAATAAAGATAAATCACAAATAGTAAAAACATTAATAATCTGATTTTAAAAATTAAATGTAATCACCTAAACCGATTTATTAGGTGATTACAAACAAATTAATAGGTCAATAAAATTAATCTAACGTTTTTATTATTAAAGAATTTCGTTTCTTATAAAAAAAGTAAGAAACCAAAATAATTATTACTAAAACAACTTCTGATAATAAAATAAAATGTCCTGACTCCCCAAACCAAACACCAATAATAATCACAATATTAACAATAATAGAAACCCCTGCTAGCCAAGGAAATAATGGCGATTTGAACTTTACCATCTCTTTGGGAAATTTACCGTTATTTACTCCCTTACGGAACTGATATTGACACCAAGCAATAATAATCCATGCAAAACATCCCACTTGCCCTGTTCCCGCTACTAAATAAATATACAATTTTTCAGCGGCAATATATTTAGAAAATAGTGAAACTAGCGCAATAATAGCAATAAATAAAATACCTTTTGTGGGCACTCCACGCTTATTTACGTCTGAAAAATATTGAGGTGCGAGTTTATCTTGTGCCATAGACCACAGCATTCTTGAACTGGCATAAATTGCAGAATTAGCCGCCGATATTGCCGCACAAAAAATAACAAAAAGCATTAAATACGAAGCTATTGAAATTCCTGCTTTATTAAATACCCACACAAATGGGCTAATTTCAGAATGAACCGTTCCATATGGATAAACAAGGGCTAAAACAGCAATAGCCAGAACATAAAATAGAATAATGCGAAAAGCAACACCAGTAATAATTTTGGGTAACACAGACTGTGGAGATTGCGCCTCACCAGCTGCACTACCAATTAATTCGACGCCTTGAAAGGAATAGGTCACGATAGTCATACAAACCAATATGGCTAAAAAACCATTAGGAAACCACCCTTTTTCGGTTTTAAATGTTGGTAAGATATGCGTTTCGCTATATTGGTGATTAAGTAAATAAATCCCCACCCCAATAAATGCAATAATCGCAAGAACCTTAATAGTTGAAAACCAATACTCACTTTCTCCAAATGCACGAACAGAGGTTAAATGCACTGAAGTAAGAACAATTAGAATTAATAGACTAAAAAGATAAATAGGAATCGAAGGGAAGGTTTGGTGAGCAATCATTGAAGCAGCGGTTAAATCTGCCGCCATAGATAGTACCCAACTAAGCCAATACAACCAACCGATGGTATAACTCCAAATCGGATTGGGTATAAACATCAACGCATAGTGTTGAAATGAACCTGCATGAGGAAATGCACAAGAAAGTTCACCTAAACATAACATTGTTGAAAGCATTATGCTTCCTGCCATTAAATAAGCAATAATTGTTCCTAATGGACCAACTGTGCTAAGTGGAGCTGCAATACCAATAAATAATCCAGTACCAATTGATCCACCTAATGAAATCATCAATAAATGACGATTTTTTAGGTTTTTCTTTAAATTACTACTGGGATAAGGGTTTTCTTGTGATTCAGATGTTGTCATATAAACCGCCTAGTAATTAATAAAAACTGCTGGTTACCCAGCAGTTAACACAAATTAATAAATAAACCGTTTTTCTACACCATTAGTTTGACAAGCCATTAGTAAAGCAGTGTAATCAAGCTCAAATCCAATAACATCGCCAACACGAAGTGTTTGAGTAACATCTTCAATATCAACCAAGGTATGATCACTGGTTTGACCCAATACAGTAATATCATCATTGATGGGTATACAGCTTTCTGCTGGCACATCTTGACGTCCAAAGGCAAGAAGTGCTCGTTTGCGTGTACCGCTATCAACAAAGGTTTTACTGTTTAAAAAAGCATCTACACCTAATTCACCAACAGGAACTGTTGGTTTACTATTGAGTTCAATGATTTGCGCATATAATTTATAAATATTACTACATGCTTTATCAACGGGTTTATTTGAATGATGAAACTCGTCAAGATATTTCATATCCACATATTCAATACCAAACTCGTGTAAACCACCAATTCTCAAATGATTTAATCCTTCTGGCCAAATACCTTTATCCAATAAGTGGTAACTGGTACAATTACCGGCCGATAAATACTTTATTTTAATATTACAAACTTGCTCTACTTTACGCGCTATTTTTAAAAAGTCTACTCCATTTTTAACTGTAGGTAGTACAGTACCATAGCAATTAAAATTGGTGCCGAGCCCATAGAGCTCAACACCAGGTAAAGAAAGAATAAGTTTAACCGTATCAATGATTTCATCAATATGTTCAAACCAAATACCTTCGCGTAAATCCCCCATATCAACCATTAATAAAACTTGATGTACTTTTTGTTGTTTAACGGCTTCATCAGAAAGTGCCTGAATTACTACTTTTTCGCTGTTTAAGCTAATATCAGCATATCTAACAACATCACTAATTTCACTTAAACAAGGGCTCCGTAATAAGCAGGTTTTACAATTTAAAGCTTCTTTTAATTTCTTTAAATTGTATGTTCTTGATTCAGCAATCACATCAATACCGCCTTCAAGTACTGCTTTGGCCGTTTCAACACAACCATCAAAAACTTTATTAACAGCCATAACCTCAATACCGTGTTTAGCTAATAGATCTTTTTCAACACGAGCATTATTTCTTAATTTGCGTAAATCAATTTCTAATATAGGTTTGTACATAATTTTACTCCTCTATATATTATTACTACTGCAAACGGTTTCGTTTTTGGGCTCGATAATAAATCCATTCAGCTAAACCAATGGCAAGTACTGCACCACCAACAATTTTAGCAATATATTCGACATACCCCCCCATATCTATTTGCGCAGGTGGAATAAACACTAATACCACAGCAAATAGAGTAGATAAGAAACCAAGTGCTGGTAACACAATTGGCAACACCTTACCCGGAATTTTAAAACTACGAGCAACATCTGGTTGAGTAATACGTAAACGATAATATGCAATAAACATCACTAAGTACGGAATAAAGTAACAAATTGTCGTTAACGCTGTTAACATCCAATATGCTGCTGCAATACTTGGCGACACAAAAGTTGAAAAACAAAGTACTGTAACAATAACAGCTTGAATAATTAACGCAAAGGCTGGTGTTTTATATACTGGATGTAAACGACCGATGCGTTCTCCAAGCAAATTATCTTCTTTTGATGCTTCTTGTAGCATATAAATCGGACCAACTAACCATGAGTTTATTTGTCCTAATGCACCAAAAAACAAACAAATTGCCATTACTGGTAATAACCAAGGCATATGCAATTCTTTAGCTGCAGCTTCCATTGCTTGCATAACACCCGCTACGATATCAGTATCGGCTGCTGGTAATAAAGTATTAATAGCCCATGTTCCGACCATATAAATACCAACAATAACCACTGCTGAAACCAACATTGCTTTTGGAAAGTCTCGTTGTGGATCTCGTGTACGCCCTGCAATCATCGGAGCCACCTCAAGACCAGCAAATGCGAACATCATGCTAGATAGAAAAACAATAGTATCCCAACTACTTAAATCAGGTAACCAATCACTAACATGACTATAGCTTGTAGCCATAGGATGCCCTGTGAATAACCATACAACAGCTAATAGCACAATAATAGCGGCTGGAATAAATACACCAAGCCATGCACTCACACTATTAATAATCTTAGTCCATTGCATCCCTTTAATATTCATCAGTGTTAAAATCCAGAATACCACCATAGAGCCAACACCAATAAATACTTGATTTTGAGCTAACTCAGCGCTAAACATATACCCAATTGCAGTAAAACCAAATTGCAACATTAACGGGAAGAAAAGAACGCAAGAGAACAAAAAGCAAACAACAACTATCCAACCGATACGTTTACCAAATGCTTCTTTTACCCAAACAAAAATTCCACCATCTTTTGGCCAACCGGTTGAAAGTTCTCCACAAACCATAGCTAATGGGAAGAAAAGACAAAATGCAGCAAGTAACCAAAGTACCATTGCTGACGCCCCATAAGGAGCAACATTAGGAATTTGACGCAAACTTAGTATTGCAATGACATTCATAAAAACAATGTCTTTAATACCAAGTAGACTTGAATCTTTAGAATCACTCATAATAACCTCACTTTATCATATCTGGAGCATAAAATTCCCCAGATATTGATGATTAATATATGTCGTATCCAACCATATCTTCGTAAGTGTCCTCACGGCGAATCAATCTATCCTTGCCTTCTTTATCTATCATTACAACAGAAGTACGAGGACGATTGTTATAAACAGTTTGGCTTTCGATGGTATAAGCACCAGCATCAAGGAAAGCAACAATATCACCGATTTGAGTGTCTTTTGGCATTAAGAATTCTTCACCTTTAACACCGACATGGAAATAATCACCACCATCACATAAAGGACCTGCCAGTTTGATGTATTCATCATGTGTTTCATTGATTTTTGAAGCATTATAAACATAGAAGAACCAATCAAAATGTTGACTATCAGATAGCACACTATAACCAGCATCAACAAATTTCCACTCAACATGCTCTTCAATATTGCCATCTAAATCATAATTGGTTTTACGTTTTTCACAGGCAACTTCAGTTACAAGCACACCTGCTGAGCCTGTTACTTTACGGCCTGGCTCAATACAGATTTCAACATCAGTGCGCCATTTGTGTACTTCACTAATAACAGCATCAGCAAAATCTTGTGCAGTAATACCTGCATACATATTATCTTCTAATGGATTACCATTTTCTTCATCATATTTATAAGGAACAGGGATCCCCCCACCTACGTTGATTAAATCAAATTTAATACCAAGCACTTTTTCTAAGCGACGTGATTCATCAACTAAAACTTTCGTAGCTTTAGCAAAAGGCTCTGATTCTGGAACTTGATCACCAACGTGCATATGTAAACCGCGTAAATGAACATATGGCATTTCTAAAATACGACGACATGTTTCTTCTGCCTGTTCTAAATCGATACCTGATTTAGCATGATAAGCAGTGACTAATTCTGCGTGAGTTGCTGACGGAACATTTGGTTCAACACGCACACAAACATTTGCTACCTTTTTCAAACGTCTTGAAATCTCATCAATAATATCAAGCTCATATAAGCTATCTACGTTGATAATATACAGATCATTTTGGATAGCAAACTCTAAATCCATTGGTTTTTTAACAACACCATTAAACACAATTTGACTACCAGGGAAACCGATATCTAAACATTTACGCACTTCAAACATTGAGTTCGCTTCGGCATAAATTCCTGCATCTTTAATCGCTTTAAGAACGCCCATTACTGAACAAGTTTTTGATGCATAGAAAATTTTTGTTTTTGGATGAGCTTTAAATGCCTCTTTAATTTCTTGCACATTACGATCAATCTCCTTTTCAGAAAACACATAAAAAGGCGTTGGATATTTTTTGGCTAACTCTTCTAAATTAACACCATCAAAACAAAGTTTGCCACTTTCAGCGCTAAAACGACGATCTTTAGTTACAAGATCAGTGCGTAATTTGTTATAATTTGACATAATTTTGTCGGACATATAGCCTCCAGTTAATGATTACATAAAAAATAAGTAAAATGGCTTCTCACTTGTTGTGCAATCAGCATGCCAACTTTAAAAACAAAAATAATCAATATATTAACAAACAAAGCGCAAGTAAAAATTTAGTCATTTAGTATAAAATCAATTTTTATGACAAAAATTTGTCATTTTTATATGATAATTAACAGGCGTTTAAATTAAACAAAGCTAAATATAACAAATCACCCTAGTTCAAAAGGCACGAATATCATGACAATCGACCCTGAATTATTACAATCATTGGAAATATTTAAACATTTTTTTGATTTAATCCATCAACCAATGGCGATTATTGATAAAGAAGGCAAATATGTTTATTACAATCAGGAAAGTGCTGAACTTGATGGTTACCCTATAGAACAAGCTATAGGAAAACCAATGCTTAAAGTTTATCCCAAGATGCGAAAAGAAGACAGCACGATGTTGCAAGCCCTACAACATGGGAAAGAATATCAAAACAATTACCAAAGCTATTATAACCATGTAGGTAAACTTGTAGATTATATGCACACAACAGTTCCTCTTTATAATAAAAATCAAAAAATTATCGGCGCAATAGAAATAGGTCGAAATTTATCTACTGTTAGGCAATTACAAGACCAAGTATTCAAGCTCAATAGCAAGTTATATCAAAATAAAGAACAACCATTACCAGAAATTGTTTTTGTATCAAAAACAATGCAAGAGGTTATCGATCAAACTAACATCTTGGGAGCAAATGATGTTCCTGTATTAATAGTTGGCGAAACAGGAACAGGTAAAGAGCTATTTGCTCGTTTAATCCACCAAACAAGCCAACGCCGTGACAAAGCATTTATCTCGCTCAACTGTAGTGCACTACCAACCACACTGATTGAAAGCACCCTATTTGGTACGGTCAAAGGCGCATTTACGGGTGCTGAAAACCGACAAGGTTATTTAGAACTGGCTAACGGAGGCACATTATTCCTTGATGAATTAAATGCTATGCCTCTTGAAATGCAAAATAAATTATTACGATTCTTACAAGAAAAAACCTACTGGCAATTAGGTGGTAATAAAGAAATGCATTCAGATGTTCGTATTGTTGCTGCCATGAATGAACCACCTACAGAACTATTAAAAACAGGAAAAATGAGAAGTGATCTGTTTTTTCGCTTAAACGTTGGTTTAATAAAACTCCCCGCTTTACGCGACAGAACAGAAGATATTCCAGTGTTAGCACGCTATTTTATTGATAAACATAAAAACGACGTCAATGTTGTAATTAGCGGTATCAGTGAACATACACTACAACAATTAATATCAGCTCCTTGGCCCGGTAATGTCCGTATGCTTGAAAATACAATTGTCAGAAGTATGGTATTACAAAACGAACCGGGTGAATTACAGAATATTGTCCTTGATGAAGATCTATTCGATCTTAATAGTTCATCTTCTCAAAAAGATGATATCAATAAACCAGAAAATTTACCTATCAACACATCTACTGATGGAAACAACTTAATTGAACAAGTTGAAAACTATGAACGACAACTCATCATTAACGCATTAAATCAAGCCAACGGCAAAATTATAACGGCGGCAAAACTATTAAACATTTCACGCACAACGTTACAATACAAAGTAAAAAAATACCATATTCAAATGGGCGTAATTAATTAAACGATCGAGCACAAGCAAATGCACTGCTCCATGCCCATTGAAAATTATAGCCACCTAACCAACCTGACACATCAACAACCTCACCAATAAAATAGAGGTTGGGGTGTGTTTTAACTGCCATAGTTTTGGAAGACAACGCATCAGTACTTATACCACCAAGAGTCACCTCCGCAGTACGATAACCCTCAGTCCCATTTGGAGTAATATGCCAATGTGTTAAAGCATTATACAAGTCTTGCTGTTGTTTGGGATTAAGTTGCTTAACTATTATATCGTTTATCAAATTGAGCTGTATTAACACCTCAACAAGCCTTTTAGGTAAAACCTGTGCTAAACAATTTTTTATAGTTTGATTACGATTCTGCTCTAATAATGGTTTAAACGATGATTCGAATGTGAAATCAGGTAATAAATTAATAGTAATTGACTCTCCAGCCTGCCAATAGCTTGATATTTGCAAAATAGCTGGTCCTGAAATTCCTCGATGAGTAAATAATAGATTCTCCTTAAAACTAACTCTTTCATTAGAAACTTCAACAGCAACAGCAATACCTGACAAGGTTGATAATATATCAAGTAAAGGTTTATGTAACGTGAACGGTACTAATCCTGCTTTGACTGGTATCACTGGAATAGCCAATTTTTCGGCAATTTTATAACCAATTGAAGTCATGCCAAGGGCAGGCATCGATAAGCCTCCCGTAGCAATAATAAGATTATCACTATCAATAATGCCTTGAGAAGTATGTAATTTAAATCCTATTTTATCACTGCTAATATCTTCAACCTGAGTCTGCATCATAAAATGAACATGCCCTTTTTGACACTCGTTTAATAGCATATCAACAATATCTTGCGCTGAATTATCACAAAATAATTGCCCATGATCTTTTTCATGGTAAGCAATACCATACTGATTTACTAATTGGATAAAGTCCCACTGAGTAAATTGTTTCAAAGCTGATTTACAAAAATGAGGATTACAAGAAATATAATTACTAGGTTCAACCATTAAATTAGTAAAATTACATTTACCACCACCAGACATTAGAATTTTGCGTCCTAACTTTTTACCATTATCAATCACAGTAACATCATACCCTTTTTGCCCCAGTAAACCTGCGCAAAAAAGCCCAGCGGCGCCAGCACCCACAATCGTAATTTTAGTTTGCATTATTAATAGATCAAAAATAAAAGATAACAAATTATAACAGTATACAATTGTCACACATAGTTATTGAATCAAATAACATATTTTATACTCAAACACATAGTTACCTGAAACTTTTTAACAAGAAAGAAAAAGAACTTATATCCCATTTTCTAAAGCCAAATTTAAAAGCAACGCCTTAACTTATAAAAAACAAAATAAATCATAAACGTAAATACTACTATTAGCTTTATTAATAACGTTTATATAACTTATTAAAAGATCGACTTATAAATATATTTATTAAGCTAGTATTCTTTTTATTTTTCATTCAATTATAAAGGTATGGTTATGCAATTTTTATAAAAGGAGGGTAAATATATCAAAATAATCTTTATTACTTATTTAAACTTAGTTAGGGCGTGTTGATCTTTCATGATTATTTTTTAGACGGCATGATGTGAGTTATAATAATTCAGCCAAAAACAACCATAACTCGATTCATCATGCCAAGAACAATGCTAACAGATAAACGGTGGGAAAAGCTACTACAAATAATGAAAAATACCGGCCGAGTTTATAATAAATCCGAGCATCGGATGACGTTTGAAGGGATCCTTTTCCGAATGAGAACCGGTATTCCTTGGCGAGATTTGCCAGAAGAGTGGATCGGCTACACTAAATCATACAACTTTTTTAAGGGGTAAGGTAAACTTATCACAACTAAAAAAGGAACAAATATGAATAAGATTAAACGCAAAAGACGAACATTCACAGATGATTTTAAACACCAAATGGTCAGTCTTTATCAACATGGTAAATCACGTAGTGAAATCGTTGCCGAATATGATTTGACACCATCAGCTTTGGACCGTTGGATAACGCAAGCAAGCCAAAGCGGCTCATTTAAAACAAAAGATAATCGCAGTCCACAAGAACAAGAGTTAATCGCATTGCGTAAAGAGCTTAAACAACTCCGTATGGAAAACGATATTTTAAA
>NZ_LZHK01000102.1:0-6416 GCF_001690415.1 Gilliamella sp. Imp1-1 | reverse complement strand
GTTTAACAGCATTTGGAATTAAACGGTCGTTAAGTCGCAAAGGCTGCCCCTATGATAACGCAATTGCAGAAAGCACATTCAAAGCAGTGAAAACAGAATTTGTGTCAAATACTATTTTTGATTCACTGGCGCAACTTAAATTGGAATTTAATCACTATGTGGATTGGTTTAATTATAATCGACTTCATTCAACATTAAATTACCAGTCGCCGATTGAATACAAAAGAAATCGATGACCTTATCTTTTTGGTACTAAAATGTGTGGACATACCAGTTCTTAATCCTTAGGGTGCGGAAGGTGGTTATGGTGCCTGAGGGGATAATATAAAAAAGAATAAAGCCCCAACGCAAGTTGGGACGCTGAGCAGGCAAAGCCTGTGAACCTAGCGCTTTAATGACTGAAAGTAAAAACAATGCTCCGACTGATACAATTTTCAAGCTTGCGCTTTTGCTATCAACTGGCTGTTATTAACAAATTATTATTAAATAGCTATTATCAAATAACAAAAGCGCTTTTATTAAAAAGCCAAATTCAACGTAATAAAAAATTAGCCTATAAGTGTTTGATTTTATTTAAAAAATAAAAAACTTCAATAAAATCAATAGTCTACTTGAACGTTTTTAGAGTAAAAAACAACGCTACACCGTAGTCATTTTGATTAATTGATTTGTTCGGTTTTCGCATATTGCTGTTAAGTCGTTATAATAGCGGTTATTTGATTTTGGATAAAATAGGACAACCGTGCAAACGCCATTAAAAAAGCCCCAATTACATTGCAGAAACAAACACCGGAATGGCTATGATTTTGCAAAGCTCATTAAAATACTGCCTGAGCTGTCTCGATATGTAAATCAGAATTCCTATGGCAATTTATCGATCGATTTTGCCGATCCTATGGCTGTTAAACAGTTAAATAAAGCCTTGTTATTGAATGATTATCAAATAAATTATTGGGATATTCCAGATGGTTATTTATGTCCGCCCATTCCTGGTCGAGCTGATTATATTCACTATTTGGCTGATTTATTAGCTCAAGACAACCAAAATAGCATTCCAACAGGTAAACAAATTCGGGTTTTAGATATTGGCGTTGGGGCTAATGTGATTTACCCTATTATTGGTTGTGCCGAATATGGTTGGTCATTTGTAGGGAGTGATATTAATCCAGTTGCGATCAAAGTTGCTTTGCTAATTACACAAGCCAATACGTTATTAAAAAACACTTTGCAGTGTCGATTACAAAAAGACAGTGGATCGATTTTTAAGCATATTATTAAGCCCAATGAATTTTATGCTTTAACCCTGTGCAATCCGCCTTTTCATGCTTCAGCAGAAGATGCATTGGCAAGTACGCAAACCAAATTAAAGAAGTTAGGTAAGCTAACAAATTCCACTCAAAAAACTGTGCTTAATTTTGGTGGACAACATGCCGAGCTTTGGTGTCAAGGAGGTGAAAGTGCTTTTATTAGTAATATGATTAATGAAAGTACTCAATATAAAACTCAATGCCTGTGGTTTACTTCATTAGTTTCAAAAAAAGAGACCTTGTCGATAATTAATAAAAAATTAAAACAAGCTGCTGTTGTTGAAAGCCGTATTATTTCCATGGCGCAAGGGCAGAAAGTGAGTAGGTTTGTAGCGTGGACTTTTTTTAATCAAAATGAACGCCAACAACTTTTATCAAAAAGTCATATAAAACAAAATGTTAAACATTATGAATAAATTGCCTTTATTGACCTTTTTGTTGTAAAAGGTCGTTTAAGTGTGTTTTGTTCATCTGCAATAAAAATACCGATAGCTTATTGTTTTGCTTTTGGTTAAGATGGTGATTATTTAATCGCCGCTATTAACCCATCTTAATTTTCAATAACCATAGGAAATACCGATATGAAAAGTAATCAAACAGCTAAGCTCATTGAGCAGCTACAAGGTATTGTTGGACATAAATATACTTTAACCAATCCAGCACGAACATTACCGTATCGTCAAGGTATTCGCTTTGGCGAAGGTGATGCATTGGCAGTTGTTTTGCCGGAAACGTTAGTTGAACAGTGGCAAGTGTTAAAGGCGTGTGTTGAAGCGGATGTGATTGTTATCACACAATCCGCAAATACTGGATTAACTGGTGGTTCAACGCCTGATGGTAATGACTATGATCGTCCTGTTGTTATTGTTAGTACTCGTCGCTTAGATAGTATTAAAGTGATAGAAAATGGTGAACAAGTTGTCTGCTTGCCAGGTAGCACACTTTTTCGTCTAGAAAAGGAATTAAAAAAATATCATCGAGGTCCGCATTCGGTTATAGGTTCATCTTGCATTGGCGCTTCTGTGATGGGTGGGGTATGTAATAATTCAGGTGGAGCACTGATTCAGCGTGGGCCTGCTTATACTCAAATGGCGGTGTTTGCTCAATTAGATGCGCAAGGGCAATTGCGTTTAGTTAATCATTTAGGTATAGAATTGGGTGATGAACCAGAAACAATTTTACAGAATCTTCAAAATCATACTTATACTGATAAGGATATTAAACATGATGCTGGGTTAGGCCATGATCACCATTATTGTGAGCATGTTCGTGAAGTAGATGCCGATACGCCTGCTAGATTTAATGCTGATCCTGCTCGTCATTATGAAGCATCAGGTAGTGCTGGTAGATTAATGGTATTTGCTGTGCGCCTTGATACATTTCCGTTAGAGAAAAAATCAGCCGTATTTTATATTGGTACAAATGATATTAATGAATTAAATGGTATTCGTCGCCACATTTTAAGCCAATTTAAAACCTTGCCTGTATCGGGCGAGTATATACACCGTGTGGCTTTTGATATTGCCGCGGTTTATGGGAAACCGACCTTTTTAGCCATTAAAAAGTTAGGTACAGATATGATGCCACGCATGTTTGTGTTTAAGAACTTTGTTGATCGTGTTACCGCTAAAATTCCATTTTTTCCAAAGAATTTTTCGGATCGGTTTTCTATCTTTGCTTGCAAATTTTTGTCAAATCATTTACCAAAATCAATGCGTGATTATCGTGATCGTTATGAACATCACCTTATTTTAAAAATGGCAGATGATGGGATTGCAGAAGCCGAGTCTTTTTTAAAAGACTATTTTCAAAATAAAAATGGTAATTATTTTTTATGTAACGAAAAAGAAGCTGAAGCTG
The DNA here is from genome assembly GCF_001690415.1 of Gilliamella sp. Imp1-1. Classification (NCBI taxonomy): domain Bacteria; kingdom Pseudomonadati; phylum Pseudomonadota; class Gammaproteobacteria; order Orbales; family Orbaceae; genus Gilliamella; species Gilliamella sp. Imp1-1. The sequence continues at coordinate 3,249 of NZ_LZHK01000102.1, read as the reverse complement.
CAATGTTACACCGTTTTGCAGCTGCGGGTGCTGCAACGGCTTATCGCAATGTACATAGCAAAACAGTGGAAAACATTGTTGCATTAGATATCGCACTACGACGTAATGATACCGATTGGTTTGAAACGCTACCAGAAAACATTGATCAAAACTTTATTTATAAAATGTATTATGGGCATTTTTTCTGTTATGTATTTCATCAAGATTATATAGCTAAAAAAGGGGTGGATTGTGATAAAGTTAAGGAAGAGATTTTAGCATTGCTTGATCAGCGTGGTGCGCAATATCCAGCTGAGCACAATGTGGGGCATTTGTATCATGCCAATAAGGATTTGAAAAAATTCTATCAAGATCTTGATCCTACAAACAGTCTTAATCCGGGCATAGGTAAAACATCTAAGAAGAAAAATTGGGCTTAATTTTTTAAATTCTAGATGCTATTCATAATTAAAACCAACCGCTAGAAATCACATCTAGCGGTTTTTTAGAATAATATCGCAATAAAACAATTAGAGATTATTTAAATTACACCAACTTTTTTAATTGATATAAAATTTCTAATGCTTGTTTTGGTGTTAAAGCATCAGGCTCAATCTGTTTTAACGCTTCTTCAACCTCTGAAGGTTCAGGCGCGTTGATAAAAGAAAGTTGAGATTGAGCAACACCACTGTTAGCCGTTTGTTTTGAAATAATCTCGAGCTCTTTCAATTTTTGTTTAGCTCGCTTTAATACTGTCTTAGGCACACCGGCAAGTCCTGCAACAGCAATACCAAAACTTTTACTCGCTGCGCCTTCAGATACTTCGTGGATAAAAGCAACGGTATTATCGTGCTCAATAGCATCAAAATGGATATTATAAACACCTTGCATATGCTCGGGTAATTGGGTTAATTCAAAGTAATGAGTGGCAAAAAGCGTCATTGATTTGATTTCATTTGCTAAATTTTCGGCACAAGCCCAAGCTAATGAAAGCCCATCATATGTTGAAGTTCCTCGACCAATTTCATCCATTAATACTAAACTTTGTTGAGTTGCATTGTGCATAATGTTAGCGGTTTCGGTCATTTCGACCATAAAAGTGGAGCGACCAGATGCCAAATCATCAGAAGCGCCAATACGTGTAAAAATGCGATCAATAGGTCCAATGACTGCTTTTGAAGCAGGGACAAAGCTACCAATATAAGACAGTAATACAATTAAAGCAGTTTGACGCATATAAGTACTTTTACCGCCCATGTTTGGACCCGTAATAATTAACATACGTCTGCTTGGTAATAATGAGAGCGAGTTTGCAATAAATGGTGTTTGTAAAACTTGCTCAATCACCACATGTCGGCCATCTTTAATTTCTATTCCTGAGTCGGTTGATAGTGTTGGTTTTTGATAGTTAAGTGTTAATGATCGTTCCGCTAGGTTGGTAAGCACATCAAGTTCGGCAATGGCTTCAGCACTGATTTGCATAGTGGCTAGATCTGGCATTAATAGATCAAATAGCTGTTCGTAAAGTTGCTTTTCGAGTGCTAATGCTCGTCCTTTGGAAGTTAGTACTTTATCTTCGTACTCTTTAAGTTCGGGGATGATATATCGCTCAACATTTTTCAGTGTTTGACGACGAGTATAATGAATTGGTGCCAAATGGCTTTGCCCACGGCTGATTTGGATGTAGTAACCATGTACGGCGTTAAAGCCTACTTTTAGGGTGTCAATGCCTAAGGTTTCACGTTCTCGGATTTCTAACTGTTCTAAATAATTGGTTGCACCATCCGCTAAACTTCGTAGTTCGTCTAGTTCTGCATTATAACCAGTAGCAATAACCCCACCATCACGAATAATTGCCGGCGGTGTTTCAACAATAGCCTGATTTAATATTTCGGCTATACGGTCAAATTGATTTATTTTTTTACGCAAGTTAATTAACGCAGGTGAAGTAAGACCACTTAGTAGTGTTTGTAGTTGTGGTAATAAATTATAAGCATCACGTAAACGAGCAAAATCACGAGGTCGAGCCGTATGTAATGCAAGTCTTGCTAAAATACGTTCCAAATCACCAATTTGTTTTAATAATGGATTAACTTCATTAATATAATTTTGCAATTCGCCAATAGCTTGTTGTCGATTTTGTAATATAGTCAGATTACGAATTGGTGAATGCAACCAACGTTTAAGCATACGGCTACCCATTGGTGTTTGAGTTTTATCAAGTATTTCAACTACAGTATTTTGAGTTCCACCAGATAGGTTTTCGGTGATTTCTAGATTACGACGTGTTGCGGCATCTAACACGACAAAATCATAAGCCGACTGTTTGACAATTGAACGTATATGAGGTAGAGCAGTGCGTTGGGTATCTTTAACATATTGTAACAAACAGCCAGCTGCACAAAGTGCATAATTACAGTCTTCCACACCAAATCCAATTAAATCATTAGTGCCAAATTGTAGATTAAGCTGTTGTTTTGCTGTTTCAAGATCAAAGTCCCATTGTGGACGACGGCGCAATCCAGAGTTATTTTCAATTAATGGCATAGATTGAAATTCTTCCGGATATAGCAATTCGACAGGACTTGTACGTTGTAATTCGGCTTGCATTTCCTCGAAATTGTCACATTCAAAAATATAAAATCGTCCTGAACTGATATCGAGTGTGGCATAGCCGTAATAATTTTTATATTGCCAAATTGATGCCAGTAAATTGTCTTTGCGATCTTCTAATAATAGCTCATCACTTACCGTACCAGGAGTTACAATACGGACAATTTTTCGTTCTACTGGTCCTTTACTAGTAGCTGGATCGCCAATCTGTTCACAAATAGCAACAGATTCCCCTAGTGCGATTAACTTTGCTAAATAACTTTCAACCGCATGATAAGGCACCCCCGCCATAGGAATCGGTTCACCATTTGACGAACCACGCTTTGTGAGCGAAATATCTAAAAGTTGCGAGGCACGCTTGGCATCATCATAAAACATCTCATAAAAATCACCCATACGATAAAACAATAAAATATCAGGGTTTTCAGATTTAAGTTTTAAATACTGCTGCATCATTGGGGTGTGGTTGGCTAAATTGTCTTTATTAGTCATGGTGGTTTTTCTTTTTTTATCTTTCAACGTAATAAGTAAATTCATTAGTCTAACAAAGAACCATTAAGATGCATAAATTCGTACTGGTTCTTATTTTTAGTTTAATCATAAATTATGATAAATGTAAGTTGTATAATGTAATCATCTATATAATAATTTTATTAT
>NZ_LZHK01000101.1:0-4905 GCF_001690415.1 Gilliamella sp. Imp1-1 | reverse complement strand
TAGCAACAACACCCGCACCAACAGTACGACCACCTTCACGAATCGCAAAACGTAAGCCGTCTGCCATTGCGATTGGGTGAATTAATGATACTGTCATTTTGATGTTATCTCCAGGCATTACCATTTCTACACCTTCTGGTAATTCGATAGTACCAGTTACGTCAGTTGTACGGAAGTAGAACTGTGGACGGTAACCTTTGAAGAATGGAGTGTGACGACCACCTTCATCTTTGCTTAAAATATACACTTCTGATTCAAAATCAGTATGTGGAGTGATTGAACCTGGTTTTGCAAGTACTTGACCACGTTCGATTTCTTCACGTTTTGTACCACGTAGTAATACACCAACGTTTTCACCTGCACGACCTTCGTCAAGTAATTTACGGAACATTTCAACACCAGTACAAGTTGTTTTAGTGGTTGGCTTGATACCAACAATTTCAACTTCTTCACCAACTTTAATTACACCGCGTTCAACACGACCAGTTACTACTGTACCACGTCCTGAAATTGAGAATACGTCTTCAATTGGTAATAGGAATGGTTTGTCGATATCACGCTCTGGCTCTGGAATATAGCTATCTAATGCTTCTGCTAATTCAACAATTTTGTCTTCCCATGCTGCATCGCCTTCTAACGCTTTAAGCGCAGAACCACGAATGACTGGTGTATCATCACCTGGGAAATCATATTGAGATAGAAGTTCACGTACTTCCATTTCAACTAATTCTAATAATTCTTCGTCATCAACCATATCACATTTATTTAAGAATACGATGATGTAAGGAACACCTACTTGACGACCTAAAAGGATGTGTTCACGAGTTTGTGGCATAGGACCATCTGTTGCTGCTACTACTAAGATAGCACCGTCCATTTGTGCCGCACCAGTGATCATGTTTTTAACATAGTCAGCATGGCCTGGGCAGTCTACGTGTGCGTAGTGACGAGTTGGTGTATCGTATTCAACGTGTGAAGTGTTGATGGTAATCCCACGTGTTTTTTCTTCTGGTGCGTTATCGATTTGATCGAATGCACGAGCTTGACCGCCGTATTTTTTAGCAAGTACAGAAGTAATTGCAGCAGTTAAAGTTGTTTTACCGTGGTCAACGTGACCGATTGTACCAACGTTTAGATGGGGTTTTGTACGTTCAAATTTTTCTTTAGACATCTTAATGTTCCTTTATTAAATCACTTCCCTTAAGTAATTAAGGGAAGTGTTACTTTATTTAGATAAAATTATTTCGCTTTACGAGCTTCAATAATTGCGGTTGCAATATTTGTTGGTGCTTCATTGTACTTCAAGAACTCCATTGAGTAAGAAGCACGACCTTGAGTTTGTGAACGAAGGTCTGTTGCATAACCAAACATTTCTGAAAGTGGAACTTGTGCTTTAACAGTTTTACCTGTTGCAGTATCTTCCATTCCTTCGATCATACCACGACGACGGTTTAAGTCACCGATAACGTCACCCATATAATCTTCTGGAGTTTCAACTTCGACTTTCATAATTGGTTCTAAAAGCACAGGTTTAGCTTTCATGAAGCCATCTTTAAATGCCATTGAACCAGCAATTTTAAATGCCATTTCTGATGAGTCAACATCATGGTAAGAACCATCAAAGATAGTGACTTCAACATCAACAATTGGGTAACCAGCAAGAACACCGTTTTTCATTTGTTCTTGACAGCCTTTATCAACCGCAGGGATATATTCTTTAGGAACCACACCACCAACGATTTCGTTGTTGAATTTGTAGCCTTCGCCACCAGCTTCCAATGGTTTGATTTTTAACCATACATGACCGTATTGACCACGACCACCAGACTGACGAACAAATTTACCTTCTTGTTCTACTTCATTGCGAATTGTTTCACGGTAAGCAACTTGTGGTTTACCAACATTTGCTTCCACTTTAAATTCACGTTTCATACGGTCAACGATGATTTCTAAGTGAAGTTCGCCCATACCAGAAATAATAGTTTGACCAGATTCTTCATCAGTGTGAACACGGAATGAAGGGTCTTCTTGTGCTAGTCGACCCAAAGCAAGGCCCATTTTTTCTTGGTCAGCTTTAGTTTTTGGTTCAACAGCAACCGAAATCACCGGTTCAGGGAATTCCATTCTTTCAAGAATAATTGGTGCACTTTCAGCACAAAGAGTATCCCCTGTTGTGACATCTTTAAGACCAATTGCAGCAGCAATATCGCCTGCGCGAACTTCTTTAATTTCTTCACGTTTGTTAGCATGCATCTGAACGATACGACCAAAACGTTCTTTCTTATCTTTTACAGAGTTAAGAACAGTATCACCTGAGTTAACAACACCAGAGTAAACACGGAAGAATGTTAAGTTACCAACAAATGGGTCTGTTGCAATTTTGAACGCTAATGATGAGAATGGTTCATCATCACTTGAGTGACGTTCAGCTGCTTCACCATTTGGTAATTCACCTTTGATTGCTGGTACATCAGTTGGCGCTGGTAAGTATTCAATAACAGCATCAAGCATGAATTGCACACCTTTGTTTTTAAAGGCACTACCACAAGTTACTAAGATGATTTCGTTGGCAAGTACGCGTTCGCGTAATGCTGTTTTCACTTCTTGTTCAGTTAACTCTTCACCACCAAGGTATTTTTCCATTAACTCTTCGCTTGCTTCAGCTGCAGTTTCCATTAAGAATGAACGCCATTCTTCAACTTGGTCAACCATATCAGCTGGCACATCTTCATAAGTAAATGTTACGCCTTGATCAGCATCATTCCAGTTAATTGCTTTACGCTTAAGTAAATCAACAACACCAGTAAATCCTTCTTCAGCACCGATTGGTAAAACCAAAGGAACTGGAACCGCTGCTAAACGAGTTTTGATTTGATCAACAACACGTAAGAAGTTAGCTCCCATACGGTCCATTTTGTTGACAAATGCAATACGTGGAACTTTATATTTGTTTGCTTGACGCCATACAGTTTCTGATTGAGGTTGAACACCACCAACCGCACAGTAAACCATTACTGCACCATCAAGAACACGCATAGAACGTTCAACTTCGATTGTGAAGTCAACGTGTCCCGGGGTGTCGATGATGTTGATACGGTGTGGTTCAAATTGTTGACCCATACCAGACCAGAAAGCTGTTGTTGCCGCAGATGTGATAGTAATACCACGTTCTTGTTCTTGTTCCATCCAGTCCATGGTAGCTGCGCCATCATGAACTTCACCAATTTTGTGACTAACGCCAGTATAAAACAAAATACGTTCAGTCGTTGTTGTTTTACCTGCGTCAATATGTGCACTGATACCGATGTTACGGTAGCGTGCTATAGGGGTTGTACGAGCCATATTAATCCTCTGTTTAGAATCGTTTGCTTAATAAAACATCATTTTGGTGACCGATAGCAGATAAGGGCTATCAGTCTTAATTCAAGTCACTTATACAATTATAAGTGCGAATATTACCAACGATAGTGTGCAAACGCTCTATTAGCTTCAGCCATACGATGAACATCTTCGCGTTTTTTCACAGCGGTACCTTTGTTTTCAAAAGCATCCATAAGTTCATTCGCTAGGCGTAAAGCCATTGATTTATCGCCACGTTTACGTGCAGCATCTACAATCCAACGCATTGCAAGTGCATTACGTCGAACTGGACGCACTTCAACAGGAACTTGGTATGTAGAACCACCAACGCGACGTGACTTAACTTCTACAGTTGGTCTTACGTTATCTAATGCAACTTCAAAAGCTGCTAAGTGGTCTTTTCCACTACGCTCAGCTAATTTATCAAGAGCTGAATATACGATTGATTCTGCGATAGATTTTTTACCATCTATCATTAAAATATTTACAAATTTCGCCAGCAACTCTGAACCGAACTTCGGATCAGGAAGAATTTTTCTTTGACCGACAACATGACGACGTGGCATTGGAATACTCCGTTTATATGTTATAAATTTTCAGGTTTACCCAAAACTCAAATGAGTTAAATGGAATTATATAGTTTGGCCTTACTTAACGGAGTTCCATTAAGCTTTAGGTCGTTTAACACCGTATTTTGAACGGCTTTGTTTACGATCTTTAACACCTGCGCAGTCTAATGCACCGCGAACAGTGTGGTAACGAACACCTGGTAAGTCTTTAACACGACCACCACGGATTAAAATTACACTATGTTCTTGTAGGTTATGACCTTCACCACCGATATAAGAAGTAACTTCAAAACCGTTGGTTAAACGTACACGACATACTTTACGTAATGCTGAGTTTGGTTTTTTCGGTGTAGTTGTGTAAACACGAGTACAAACACCGCGTTTTTGCGGGCATGCTTCAAGGGCAGGAACGTTGCTTTTTGCTTCCTTTAGTGCTCTTGGTTTGCGTACCAGCTGATTAATTGTTGCCATTAATAAGCTCCTGATTAATTAAAATAAATTTAAAATTGCTTTTTAGATACGTAATTAATAACTGTAGACCAAAACCTATGTGTATAAGTTTTGGGTCGCAAGATTCTAGACCCCAGGGGAGATAATGTCAAGTTTTTGCTATCAATAAGTGCTTGATCTTGGTATTAATTATTTATAGAGGATAGTCGTTATTTTATAGAAAGACACTAGGGGCTGTTGATCTTTGCTGTACATAAATTACTCAACAATACATTGGCAGCCACATTAACATAAATGCCAGTGATACCATACTGGCATAATTCCTTTCTAACTTATCGTATCTAGTTGATATTGAACGATATTGCTTGATTCTAGCAAAGGCATTCTCGACTAAATGACGATAGCGATAAAGGCACCTATCCATACTGCTTTTATCTATATCCTTACCATAATTACGTTTAGCAATCACCGTTCGTCCGCCTTTTTGACGAACAAAGCACCGAAAAGGCTCGCTGTCATAACCTTT
>NZ_LZHK01000100.1:0-7606 GCF_001690415.1 Gilliamella sp. Imp1-1 | reverse complement strand
AGCTGTATCGATGCTTATTATGTAAAATTAACTCGATTTTCTTCCCATTATCAACGCCGCTTGCTTTAGGATATCATTCTCCATTAACAAACGTTTATTCTCTTTGCGTAGCGCGATAAGTTCGTTCTCTTCAGTTCGACGATTATCTTTTGCGATGAATGAGCCGGTAGTTTGGTACTGCATTATCCAATTATCTAATGCTGATTTGGTGAGGTCATACTCTGCGACGATATCCGCACGTTTTTTACCATTTTGATATAGCATGACCATTTGTTTTTTGAACTCGTTAGTAAAGCTACGTTTTGCTCTTCGTGATGAATCGATTGCCATTGTTGTTACCTTCTCTTATTTTTAGTTTATCATAACAATGACCTTATAAAACTGGTACTAATTAGTGTAGCCGATCCAGTTTTAAGAAATAAGAGTTAAGGTGTCCTGCAAATAACACCAAGGGGGGGGGACATAGACATATCATCAGCAACATCTAAACCAGTATCCATAATTATGCCTCCATCCATGACCATATATAACTCACTCGTCCATAACTGCAGCAGGGGGGAGGGGGTTTCGCCGTAATCGCCCACAACACCCCATTCAGTAAAAAATCCAGCACCAATTTGTCGTTGATAAAAATCACCTTCAGAAGATGGTGTAGCACCATCTACGCCATTTTTACATGGGAATTTATCATCTACACCACACTTCGCATTGGTTAAATCGCTTATCCGTGACATTTTATAACCTAAACTATCACACCATGTTGATTGTTTTACAAAATCAGCCACATGATAATAGTCCAAACCACGACTAACGAACCACTGCTTTAACACAAAGCCATACTTCACCGCATTGCCACGACCATCTGTTCCCACCAATTCAAATGTCTGTGGCAAAGATGGAACTTTCAGTCGGCTAGGAAAATCTGAATTTCGCTGACTAGGACTTGCACTAGGACCATGTAATGTTACCCGCGTAACATAATAATCAGGGTTATATTTCTGATGCGGAGGAATCCAAATATCACTATCTCCTAATTGGATTGGCCTCGTCCAACTCACCGTTGCTTTTATATCCCCTTCCGTTTCAACATACCAAGTCAACTGACTTGCATCTTCTCCTTCTATATCTAAATCAAAATATAAACCATCTAAGCCCGTAGTTGGAAAATTAAGTTCATAATCGGGTAAATTAGTTGCCTGAACAAGAAAACCTTTATCAGGATCCCATATGTTAGGTGGGCCTGCGTGATTATTCCCCCAAAAACCATCATGGCTATTACCAAATCTTAGATTCGGCCTTACATAGTTGATAAACATAGATGAAGGCAAAATTATTGCATCGCTACGATTATTATGCATTCGACTAGTTTTGCTAGTTAATGCCTGCAAATTCAATGAATGCAGTATTAATAACAGTACCAACAAGATTTTTTGGGTTAATTTTGATAATGATTTGGAAGATATAAATGAGCTTCGTATAAAAACTCGTCGAATAGGATTATTTGATAAATTTAAGACATAGGTTTGCTAGTGCCTAAAATGATAATGCATTACATTCCTCGTGTCAAGTAATATTTTGTTTTATTTGAATTTTTATAATTATTCGCTTATTTAATAAGCTTGTTTTCCTACAGCGATGAAAGTATAACCATTTAAAAAATAGTTGGCTAGTTTTTTGGCGGATTTTTTTGTAAAGAAATGTAAAGATGCAAACAATTCGACTTTATAGATAGGAGAATTTTATAATTAAAATAGTGTGTTAGCTTTAGAACATATTGGCTTTTGCGGAATGATTAATATTGCTAATAACATCTAAAACACAAACACACCCAACAGCCCAGTTTGGCGTGCTAGCTTTATTTCGTTATCGGTATATTTTGATGCTGTGATAAGGCAAGCATATTAGCATTGTGGTGCTATAAGTGTGTTTTTTACTTTAAAATCGTTCAGGTAGACTATTGATTTTATTTGATTTTTTAGTGAAATTAATTCACTATAAAGTATCTTTGGGAATTTTATATTTTGTTTAAAGTCTATTTGAATGCATTTAAATATTACATGCCAGCTTTAGTTTGTTCATAATAAAAAATTCTTACTTGAGATGCTGATTTTCTTAGTTGTCAGCACATTTTGATATTGGAATATACCAACAACTAGGCAATGTTCTGCTTTATAGACTTTATTTAACGTAGAATTAAAGTTTGACCTATTTACCAATACAAAACGAACTGAATATACGGCCTAATAAATCATCAGAAGTAAATTCTCCTGTGATTTCGCTTAAGGATTCTTGCGCTAATCTTAGCTCTTCAGCGAGCAATTCACCAGCATGGAAGGTGACTAGTTGGTGTTTACCATTATTTAAGTGCTCGGCTGCCTTTTCAAGTGCTTGAAGGTGGCGGCGACGTGCTAAAAATCCACCTTCTGTGCTACTGGTAAAGCCCATTGTTTGTTTTAGGTGATTGCGTAATAGTGAAATGCCTTCCCCCGTTCGAGCTGAAAGCTGAATCAGTGAGTAGCCATTTACTTCACTATATCCTAGCTTTTCGCCTGTTAAATCGGCTTTATTACGAATTACGGTTACTGGCATATTTTTAGGTAAGCGTTCAATAAATTCAGGCCATAGCTTTTCTGGGTTGGTTTCTGTTGTGGTTGTGCTGTCAACCATGAATAATACACGATCAGCTTGCTCAATTTCTTGCCAAGCACGTTCTATACCAATTCGTTCTACTTCGTCACTAGCTTCTCGTAAACCTGCGGTATCAATAATGTGTAGTGGCATGCCATCAATATGGATATGTTCACGCAGTACATCACGCGTGGTGCCTGCGATATCGGTCACAATGGCAGCTTCACGCCCAGCTAACGCATTAAGTAAGCTTGATTTTCCTGCATTAGGACGCCCTGCTATGACTACTTTCATGCCCTCTCGTAACAATGATCCTTGTTTAGCTTCTTGGCGAACTTCGCTTAAACGAGTTATGACTTGGTTAAGCTGTGCTTCTATTTTGCCGTCAGATAAAAAGTCAATTTCTTCTTCAGGAAAATCGATTGCTGCCTCGGTAAATATGCGTAAATGAATTAAGGATTCAACCAAGGCATTCACTTTTTTAGAAAATACTCCTTGCAAAGATGATATTGCCGATTTTGCCGCTTGTTCTGAGCTAGCATCAATCAAATCAGCAATAGCTTCGGCTTGAGCCAGATCTAGCTTGTCATTTAAAAATGCACGCTCTGAAAACTCTCCCGGCTTTGCAATGCGGATGTTAGGAAGTTCTAATATACGCTTTAAAAGTAGATCCAAAATAACTGGACCACCGTGCCCTTGTAATTCAAGTACATCTTCGCCTGTAAAAGAGTGTGGATTTGGGAAAAACAGCGCAATACCTTCATCTAAAATTGAACCATCAGTAGCTAAAAAAGGAAGATAATGCGCATACCTTGGTTTGGGTATTTGCCCTAATACTGCCTGAGCCACGGCTTGGGCTTGGGGTCCAGAAATGCGCAATATACCTACGCCACCACGACCTGGTGGTGTTGCTTGTGCAACAATTGTGTCTGATTTCATATTTATCTGTAACTGATTTAAATTTTAATAGTTAATGATATCATGGACGCACGGCAAAAACAGTAGTTACCCGTGCTTTTGCCGTGATGCGCCAATAATTCTAGTTAGATGGTTGACTGGGTAATTGGTTTTCAGGGGGGGTACTATCGCTTGGATGGTCGAATAACCAAGAATTTGCTAGTGCTAGGGGTTCTCTTATTAATGCGATATATTTATCTCTTTTAGTCAAATCTAATGGCGCGGCTAAGCCTGATACTTCGTTAATTCCTGAACGTTTAGCAAGCATTAGCGATCTCAATAAATGAAAATCATTGGTTACCACAACCGTTTTGCCTAAAGGTAATATACGATTTGCATAAATAAATTGTTGGGCTGTTCGGGTTGATTTGTCTTCCTGATAAATTCGATTAGCATCGATCCCTTTTTCAATTAAATATTGAGCCATTACACTAGCTTCAGTTGCAGATTCATTTTTTCCCTGTCCGCCACAAACAACAACTTTGGTTTGTGGGTTATTTTGTAAATAATTTATGGCAATATTTAAACGCTCGGCTAAGGTTGAAGAAGCTATGGCTGGTGTGTTAATCACTTGGGCTCCCAATATGACCAAGGTATCGGCATTTTTTATTGGTTTTTGCATCGAAGAAATATAAATCGCAATGTTAGCAATAATGAAATAGGCTAATATTAAGGCTATACCATACTTTATTGATTTTGTTATCATCCATTTTTTCCTTTATTTTTTATAACAATTTTCAAAATGATCGTTAACTAATCCCATGGACTGCATAAAAGCATAACAGATGGTAGAACCAACAAATGTAAATCCTTTGTTTTTTAGCGCTTTTGACATTTTTTCTGATATATCAGTACTTACGGGAACTTCGCTTTTGTCGTTAAAGTGGTTAATAATTGGTTTATTATTAACAAAAGACCAGATAAATTGCGAGAAATCTTCACCATTTTTTTGCATGTTTAAATAAGCATGAGCATTTTTTACAATGCTATTTAGCTTTAAACGATTACGAATTAGTCCTTTATTTTTTAAAAGATGTTCAATATTTTCAGGCGTTAGCTGAATAATTTTGTGTGGGTCGAAATTAAAAAAGCAACGTCGATATTCATCGCGTTTTTTTAGAACAGTGATCCACGATAATCCCGCTTGTTGCCCCTCAAGGCAAATTTTTTCAAATAGTTTAAGGCTATCATATTGGGGAGTGCCCCATTCGTTATCGTGGTAATGAATGTATATTGGGTCATCCAAAACCCAACTACAGCGTACTTTGTTGCTATTTGTCATCAAATTTTATCCAATTTATCCATTATTGATTATGCTTTATCGTGATTTATATTTTTTAAGCTTCGATTAATTGAATTATAAATCAAATAAGTAGTTTTGTTGCATACATTAAATTTTTTTATGATGAAAAAAAAGCCTTTTTTTTGTGGCAGAATGAATCTCACGTTTTTAACTTAAATCAATAAAAGATAGATTTTTTATTTTCTAACTTAATTTAATAATAAGGTTTTTCCATGAGTCAGTCTGTAATCAACGCGGAATGGCAGCCTAGTGCTCGACCATTAAATCGGCAGGATTTTAAAACGTTAGTTTTGTCCTCTTTGGGTGGTACGTTAGAATTTTATGATTTTGTTATTTATGCGCTTTACATCGATACCATTGTAAAACCACTATTTTTACCGCATTTTTTATCGCCATTAACGTTAGATTTATTTGCATGGGGTATTTTTGCTGCTGGTTATTTGGTTCGTCCTGTTGGTGGCATAATTATGGCGCACTTTGGTGATAAAGTGGGACGTAAGCGGATGTTTACCTTAAGCGTGGCTATGATGGCATTACCTACATTTATCATTGGTGTTTTACCAACTTATGAAGTGATTGGTATTTTTGCACCTCTGTTATTATTAGTGATGCGTATGCTTCAAGGTGCCGCAATTGGTGGTGAAATGCCAGGAGCTTGGGTGTTCATTGCTGAGCATGTGCCAAAGCAACGTTATGGTTTAGGTATCGGTACGTTAACTTCAGGTATTACTGGCGGTATTTTACTTGGCTTTATTGTGACTATCATTATTGATCTTTGTTTTACCACCGTAAATATTTTAGATTATGCTTGGCGTATTCCGTTTATTATTGGTGGTATTTTTGGCGTTATTTCGGTTTATTTACGTCGATTTTTATCTGAAACACCTATCTTTAAAGAGTTAGCGGCACGCAAAGCAATTGAAAAGAATATTCCTGTCGTTACCGTGCTTCAAAAACATAAAACAGCTTGCCTAATTGTGGCTCTTTTGACTTGGTCGTTGTCGACGGCAATTATGGTGGGTATTTTGATTACACCGGGTCGTATTGTAGGTGGCATGTACCATTTTGCTAATCTTGATTGGCGTATTGGTGGTTGTATTGCTGCACTAACTTTGACTATCGGTTGCGTTATTTTTGGTTGGTTAGAAGATAAAATAGGTACAACCAAAACAATGCTAATTAACTGGGGCGGACTTGCTATTATGAGCATTGTATTTTATAGCTCTTTGTCGCCAGATATGTCCTTAACTAAACTTTATTCGCTTTGGGCTGTATTTGGGCTATTTATTGGTTCTGTTGCAATGACAGCAATCGTTGGTACAAGAGCTTTCCCTCCTGCGATCCGTTATTCGGGTTTGTCATTTTCGTATAATTTAGCCTATGCGCTATTTAGTGCATTTACACCAACATTAACCATTTATCTATTAAGCCCTGAACATTTATTAGGTCAATATAGTTATCTTGGTGCTGGTATTTACATCTCTTTTGTGGCGTTAATTGCGGTTGGGGTCGGTTTCTTTCCTTTAGCTAAAAATGGCTGGCAAAGTGAGGAAAATCATTAATCGATAAAAGCCTAAATAATAAAAACATTAATTATAAAAATATTAGGGCGTGTTGATCTTTCGTGATTATTTTTTAGACGGCATGATGTGAGTTATAATAATTCTGTAAAAAACAACCATAACTCGATTCATCATGATCCTCGCCAAAATATTAGACAGTGCCCACCTCTATCATTTTTTCGTTTTGGTAATATTGTTGTTCATATTGTTCAGGTGATACCCAGCCATTGGCTGAATGACGGCGTATCCGATTATAATAGATTTCAATATATTCAAATAGTGCTTGATTAGCCAACTTTCTCGTTTTGTAGTAACAGTCATGAATAATATGGGTTTTGAGTGTATGGAAAAAACTTTCAACAATCGCATTATCAAAGCAGTTTCCTCTTCGACTCATGCTTTGTCTTAGCCCATATTGTAACAATAATTGTTTGAAATCAGCACTGCAATATTGGCTTCCTTGGTCACTATGAATGAGTACATTTTTAGGAAAGTAACGCCGAAATAAGACTTGTTTTAATGTATTACACACTAAATGACGGTCTATGTAGCGTCTGGTTTGCCTAGCAATCACTTTTCGTCCATATAAATCGATAATCACCGACAAATATAACCAACCTTCACCCGTTTTAATATAAGTAATATCGGTTACCCATGTTTTATTAGGCTTATCAGGGTTAAATTGTCTATCTAACGTGTTGGGCGCAATATTGCGATGAGCCATATCTGTTTTATACTTGAATTTACGTGCTGCTTTACTATGCAATCTTAAACTAAGTAATCCCCATTGTTGCAAAACACGGCTAATTGTCCTTTCTGAAACTTGATAGCCCGCTTCTCTTGCATCATGAAGCAGGCTTGGTGCACCCAAACGGGCATTATGTTGCCAATACTGCTTTTTAATATACTCGCTGAGTTTAGCTGATTTGTTTGCTCTTTTTAACCAAGCATAATAACCCGATGAACTGACACCAAGTAATGAGCATATCCTAGTAACGGGATAGCAGGTTAAATGATTTTTCATATAAGCGTACTTCATCGACTTGGATTGTTGATGATATGCACATGCGCCTTTTTTAGTATATCATTGGCCATTTTCAGTTCTTTAATCTCTTTTTCTAACGCCATAATCCGCTGTTGCTCAGCGGTTAACTCT
>NZ_LZHK01000099.1:0-54977 GCF_001690415.1 Gilliamella sp. Imp1-1 | reverse complement strand
ATAAAGATAGTTATAGATTGATTGGACGCTGACTTTCTTTAAACGTGCAGCAATCTGCTCTGGGCTGTAATAAAGCATGAGGTATTTTTCAACTTGGCGCCATACCGAAGACTCTATTGGCTTACCATTACCGCTGTTTTTTCGCCTTTTCCTAGCTAGGGTTACCGCATCATGTGCTTGATAGGCTTGATTAGGTTTTGAGTTTCTTTTTATCTCTCGACTTATTGTCGAAGGATGTCTATTGAGTAGCTGGGCTATCTCTTTTTTATGCCATTAATAGAATGAGTTACTCAATTAAGTAATAGATTTAAAAGGTAATTTGTTGTGTTAATATGACGTATTAACCCTTTTAGATAAAAATATAAAATTTGGAGTAAAAATTAAGATACACAATTTAGCTACCGCAAGTGAATCTATTCCTGTACGTTCGACATACTCTTTTGCCGCATTGGGATCTGTAAAAGCACTATCTTTGTTATCGACAATAAGATCGTCTTCTTGCCCGCCAAGCCGCCCTAATTCGGCTTCAACACTGGCATTATATTTATGACTAAAAACAACCATTTTACTAACTATGTCAATGTTTTCTTCAAATGGGTGATACAAGGCATCAATCATAATCGAGCGAATTCTTGCCTCTATTTTTGTTTGAATATCACTGATATTTTTATGATGATCCAAATGTAACGCAAAAGGAAAATAGTGAATGCTTGCTGCTGTTTCACAAATACTGATTAAATATTGTATTCCTGCGTAACTATAAGTTGCTGGCTTTGCAGCAAGTATCACGGGAGATTGCATCTGTTTAGCGGTATCAATAACAACTTGGATGAAAAGCAAATAAGATTTTATATTTTTGTGATCGGAATCTATTTTTCAACAGTAACGATCAACCAATAAGTAATTTTCTATTTATTAAGATATTAAAAGCAAAACCTGATCCAGATCACAAAAAAACTTTTTTTATATTGCAAATGGAGATTATCATGTCAAAATGTTACCCGTAACTATTTGGATGTACTAAGGATCAATAATGACTAAAAAAAACAAACAAGTTTTTGTATTAATGGGAGTATCAGGTTGTGGTAAATCAGCGGTTGCCAAACAAGTTGCTTACAACCTAAATGCTGCTTTTTTAGATGGTGATTTTTTACATCCAAAGGCTAATATTTTAAAAATGCGGAGCGGTACACCTTTAAACGATGAAGATAGAATGCCTTGGCTTAGCTTAATCAGTAATGCTGCCTTTGCCATGAGTAATGTCAACGATGTCTCAATTATTATCTGTTCGGCATTAAAACGAAAATATCGAGATATTATTCGCGGTGAGAATGAAAACGTACATTTTATTTATTTGAAAGGAAGTTTCGATGTAATCGCTGAAAGACTAGCTAAACGTAAAGGACACTACCAAAAAACAGGGATGCTTCAATCTCAATTCGATACTCTAGAAGAACCAACTACTGATGAAAAAGATGTCTACAACATCAATATTGAACAACCATTAGAAAAGGTTGTGCACGATACTGAAAAAGTAATACGCACAATATGTCATTGTTAAAAAAATAGAAACAAAATAAGACGAGGTCAATATGAATCCGACTATTCAGGCTGTAACTCAACGTATTATTGAGCGTTCTAGGGCATCTCGTACCGCTTACCTGCAAAAAATAGAACGAGCTATGCATAAAAAAGTAACTCGATCTAGTTTACCATGTAGTAATTTAGCCCATGGTTTTGCCGCTTGTTGTAGCGATGATAAAAGTGATCTAAAAAACATTTTAAAAAGTAACATAGGGATTATTAGTTCTTATAATGACATGTTATCAGCTCATAAACCATATGAGTTTTATCCTGAACAAATTCGAAAAGCACTTCACGAAGTTGGTGCAGTTGGACAAATGGCTGGTGGAGTACCTGCCATGTGCGATGGTGTAACCCAAGGCGAGCCTGGAATGGAGCTATCATTAATGAGCCGTGATGTGATTGCAATGTCGGTTGCTGTCGGGCTTTCACATAATATGTTTGATGGTGCTCTATATCTTGGAATATGCGATAAAATTGTACCAGGTCTATTTATTGGCGCATTAACGTTTGGTCACTTACCAGCTATTTTTGTACCTGCAGGACCAATGCCATCGGGCTTACCTAATAAAGAAAAAGTGCGTATTCGCCAGCTTTACTCAGAAGGCAAAGCTTCACATGAAGACTTACTTGAATCAGAATCAGCATCTTATCACACTAGTGGTACTTGTACTTTTTATGGTACAGCAAATAGTAACCAAATGGTTATTGAATTAATGGGACTACATTTGCCAGGGACGGCCTTTGTTCATCCTGAAACAGCATTACGTTATGAATTAACCAATGCTGCTGCTAAACAAATTACTCGCCTAACTAACCAATCAGGCAACTATATGCCTATTGGTAAAATGGTAGATGAAAAGGTGATTGTCAATGGTCTAGTTGCACTACTCGCAACTGGCGGTTCAACTAATTTAACCATGCATATTGTGGCGATGGCTAAAGCTGCTGGCATAATTATTAATTGGGATGATATTTCAGACCTATCAACGGCAGTACCACTACTTTGCCGAATTTACCCGAATGGTCCAGCCGATATAAACTACTTTCAAGCAGCTGGGGGGACATCTTTATTGGTTCGCGAATTATTATCGGGTGGTTTATTACATGAAGATGTTGAAACTGTAGTAGGGCGTGGACTTAGTCGTTATACTCAAGAACCTATTTTAGAAAATGACAAACTTACTTTCCGTGAAGGTCTAACAAAATCATTAGATGACAGCGTCATTGCGTCAATCAAAAAACCATTTAATTCTCATGGTGGATTAAAAGTGATGTCAGGTAATCTTGGCCGTGCAATTATGAAAACATCAGCCGTTGCACCTGAACATCAAATTATTGAAGCACCAGCAGTCATCTTTAATAGCCAATATGATTTAGATGCCGAATATAAAGCTGGCAAACTAGATAAAGACTGCGTAGTTGTTGTCCGTTATCAAGGACCAAAAGCAATTGGTATGCCAGAATTACATAAACTAATAACACCGCTAGGTGTTCTGCAAGATAAAGATTATAAAGTTGCGTTATTAACTGATGGTCGATTATCGGGGGCTTCGGGTAAAGTACCTGCCGCAATTCATGTCACCCCCGAAGCTTATGATGGAGGTTTACTCAGTAAAATCCAAAATGGAGACATGATCCGTGTTAATGGTCAAACTGGCGAAATAACATTATTAGTAGACGAAGCAGAATTAGCCAAACGTGAACCTTATTCTTTCGACTTAACGGATTCACATCTAGGTTATGGGCGTGAACTATTTACCGTTATCCGAGAAAATTTAACTTCCGCAGAAGAAGGCGCCGTTAGTTTTTAATTCATTTATTCTGCCGCAAATCAGCGGCAGCTCCCCCCAAATTATACTGAAACACCCCTATTTCCTGAATAGTTTTTAACAAAAACTCTCTGTAAACTTGTCATTTAAAATAAATATAAAAAATAATATAAACTATTTCTTGATAAAATTATCCACCAATAGATTTACTACATCGCCCATTTTCCCTTGCAAAGAAGCTTTTACACTGTAAAGCGCTATCCCCATAACCTGCGATGCTTGAATTTCAGGCGGCATAACTAATTCATTAGAGCTAGTTTTAACATCTAATAATGCAGGACCTTGATGTGATAAAAATGATTGCATTGCTTCATCAAGAGAATCAGAATTATCGACTCTTATCGCAAATAATCCCATCGACTCAGCAACTTTTGCAAAATTAGGATTCTGTAAATCGGTATAGTGATCAACTAAACCTTCTGATTTTTGTTCCAATTCAACAAAATTAAGTGAACTATTATTAAGCACAATAATTTTAATTGGCAAATTTTCTTGAATTGTAGTTAACAAATCGCCTAATAACATACTAATACCACCATCACCTGATAAAGTAATTACCTGACGATTAGGAAATGCTTTTTGCACGCCTAACGCTTGCGGCATTGCATTTGCCATTGTGCCATGTTTCAAACTAATTACCGTACGTCTTTTTCCATTGGTATTAAAATGCCTACAAGCCCAAACCATAGCCGAGCCAACATCAGCACAAAGCACAGCATCTTGTGTCGCATATTTATCAACAAGCTCGGTTAAATATTGAGGATGAATCATTGTTTGAGAAGGTACAGCTTTCTTATCCAATTTATCCATTGCTTTTATATACAATTGGTGGCATTTTTCTAAAAACTTAGAATCTTGTTTTTTATCAACTAAAGGAATTAAAGCAGCTAACGTTGGCTTACTACTACCAACAACCCCCACACTCACTGGATGACGCCGCCCAAGATGATTGGCATCAATATCAACTTGAATAATAATCGCTTTATCAGGATAAAATTGTGACCACGCAAAATCAGCACCTAACATAATTAACACATCACACTCTTTAATCGCTGTTGTTCCTGACTCCATACCAAACATACCAGTCATACCAACGTTATAAGGATTATCATACTCAACAAAATCTTTACCCCTTGAGGTATGCACAATAGGTGATTTTAATTTTTCAGCAAAGGCAATAAGCTCATCGTGAGCCTCACACACTCCTTGCCCAGCAAAGATAGCTATTTTATGATTATTATTAAGTATTTCTACGATTTGATTCAATTCTTCATTTGACGGACGAATAATAGGTTTAGGGTGATAAATCTTATGCCCACTATTATCTTCAACCTTAATTAAACTAATATTATAAGGTATCACTAAAACAGCTACACCTCGTTGATTAATTGCTGCTTGAACGGCTGCGGTTGTTATTTGTCTTGCTTGGGTTGGATCATTGATTTGCTGACAAAATACAGAACAATTTTTATAAATAGATTCAAAGTCAACTTCTTGTGGAAAATCGGTACCTTGTTGCGCGGTCCCCAATTGGCTCGCCAATAAAATAACAGGTACTTTATTACGGTGTGCTTCATAAATACCGTTAATAAAATGCAAACTTCCTGGACCACAAGATCCTGCACAAGCTGTAATTTGGTCTGTTAAATAAGCTTCTGCCCCTGCGGCAAAAGCACCGACTTCCTCATGACGAACATGTACCCATTCAATATTACTTTTTTTGATAGAAGAAGTAATATGATTTAAAGTATCGCCAACAATACCATAACAATGTTTAACACCCGCTTCAGACAAAACATCAACTATAATTTGTGCAACAGATTTCTTTGATGACATATTCTCTCCTAAAGAGTTAACGATTAAATAGGTTTAGTTGCTTAAATTACACCTACTTTTCAATAATGCGAATATGTCATAAAGAAAATAGCAGAAAATGTTAAAAAACGAAAAATAACGTAAAAAAAATTAACAATAAAGTAATTATAGCCATATAAACTTTATTTAGAGATATTCCCTATTACAATAAATCAAGGTATTATGTACAAAATGTAATCTGTATCATAGAGCTACTTTTTGTGGAACATTTGTCATCTGAGGATGGTTTAGTATCATCAATCGCTAAATTCTTACCTAATTATTTTATTGAATATTACCCACTTATTACTGTCTGCATATTATTATTAATAGCAATTTTAATGTTTTCGTTTAGCAAACTAAGAATGGACATTATTGCATTGCTCACAATCACAGCAATCACCATCACAGGCGTATTAACACCAGCTGAAGCCCTCGCTGGGTTTAGCGATCCTAATATTATCTTAATTGCCCTTCTATTTATTATTGGTGAAAGCTTGGTTAGAACAGGCATTTCATACAAAATGAGCGAATACATATTAAAAGTCGCAGGCAAAAACGATATTCGCATTATCACCTGTATTATGTTAGGCGTTGCTTTGCTTGGCTCAGTGATGAGCTCAACTGGCGTAGTTGCAATTTTTATACCTGTTGCCATTAGCATTGCTAACCATACCGGTATTCATGTAAAAAAATTAATGATGCCACTTTGTATTGCGGCATTAATAAGTGGCATGATGACACTGGTTGCCACCGCACCAAACCTTGTGGTAAACAGTGAATTAAACCGTGCCGCTTTGACTGAATTCAGTTTTTTCTCGATTACCCCAATTGGTATTGGTGTTTTAGTTGTCGGGGTTATTTATTGCATATTAACACGCAATTGGTTACTCACAGCAGAACAAGTTACATCAACTAATACCCAACCACAAAGACGAAAAATCACCGATTTAATTCGAGACTATAAATTAATTGGCCGAGCCCATCGAGCACAAATACTAGCTGGCTCACCTTTTGTTGGGCGCACAATTGATGGCTTACATTTGCGTAGTGAACATGGTGTAAATGTTATTGGTATTGAACGTTGGCGCAAATTCCACAAAGTACTAATCCCCGTTAATGGCTCAACCGAATTTCGTGAAAATGATATTTTATTACTCGATATGTCGCACTCTGAAGCGGATTATCGAACCTTCTTAACCACTAATAACCTTGAACCCAAAGTTTTACGCGGTGAATATTTTTCAGAACAGGTTAAACAAGTCGGCATGGCCGAAGTTGCCCTGCTCCCAGAATCGACACTGTGTGGAAAAACACTTAATGAAATTGATTTTAGAGGAAAATATTTCCTAACTGTAATTGGTATTTGGCGTAATCATGCACCAGTTGAAACAAACAACTTATTCCAAGAACGTTTAGAAATGAGTGATACATTATTAGTTTGTGGTGACTGGGGTTCGATCCAAAAACTACAAACTCGAACCAATGACTTTGTTGTATTAGACTTTCCGGCCGATATCGACGACATTGCACCAGCAAGCTCACAAGCACCAGCGGCTTTAATTAACCTAGCCATTATGATTATTTTAATGGTGACAGGTATTGTGCCTAATGTGGTTGCGGCATTAGTCGCCTGCTTACTGATGGGAGCAACACGATGCATTGACATGGCTAATGCCTATAAATCCATACATTGGCCAACCTTAATTCTAATTATAGGTATGATGCCTTTTGCACTAGCACTCAACAAAACGGGGGGGATTTCGCTCATATCAGCTTGGCTTGAAGTCCACTTACGCTCTTTCGGCCCATACATGGTGCTAACATTTGTTTTCTTATTATGCTCAACAATTGGATTATTTATATCCAATACTGCAACAGCCATTTTAATTGCGCCAATCGCTATTGATTTAGGACTAAAATTTGGTTACTCACCTTATCCATTTGCCATGACGGTGGCAATTGCCACATCAGCGTCATTTATTACGCCCGTATCCTCACCGATTAAAACCATGGTGGTAGCACCAGGAGGATACAGCTTTAGCGATTTTGTCAAAATTGGTGTACCATTAACGTTTTTAGTAATGGCGGTAGATATTGCTTTAGTACCGGTGTTTTTTCCGTTTTAAAACGGATTGTTAGTGATATAAAAATAATAAACAAAAATTTACTTTTAATAATTAGGAGTTGGAAATCATGGAATTTTTACAAATTATTTTGGTACTTATTTTAATAGTGGCTTTATGGTTCTGCTTTATATATTACCTACGTTTTATGAGTAAACTAACATATAAACGAATCATAAAAAAAATTGAATCAGATAAACTTAGCGATGCAACAATAATTCGCAATTATAATAATTTAAAGAAATGGAAATGGGGTGGAAAACCGGCATTTTACGGTCATACTCTTCTTCAATATCATTACTTAAAATATGTAATGCTTCACCGTATTCATTAATTAAGCTTGAAAAAGGTTCTGCTGTTGCAAATGGTTCATGATCACTTTTTACATAATGAGAATTAAAACGCCAACCTTGCTCATATTTATCTTGATCCCATAAATAGCGTTTAGGGCTTGAAAGACCCGTTGCACCTTCATTACCCTCTCGCCGACTTGCAAGCCGACTTGCCTCTTGACCTACACGGACAATACTTGGCCAACGGAATGTATCTCGTCGACCGCTTTGTAATGAAAAATGTTCTTTACCGAAAAAAGTTTGGGTAAATTCTACTCGGCTTTCAAACGGTTCACTGTAAATATGCTCTGGCTGGGTTAAGTCTCGAATTTCAAGCTCATAATGATGATTTAAACTATCTTTATCTTGGGCATGATCTTCAATTAAAATGCCACAAGTGCGTGAATTACCCACATCTAAAATCATATCAACAGGAATTGATTTAACAACATCATCTTTATTGTTTGACACAATTTTAATTGTTGGCAATTGCAAGGAGTCGGCAAGTAAGTGGATGATATTTAGGTAATGCGCATAATAAGATTTATTTTTAATCTCTTTATTAATATCATCTTTATGTATCTTTAAACGTTCAGGTTGTGGCGCGAGTTCTTGAAAGAGATCAATTAACCAACTGGTTATCCATTTGAGTTCTAAATACCATGAAACGTGATCTGAGCGATGTGCTAAACTAAATACTGCACCAGTCATCACATCGTTTTCGGTTGGCGCAAGATAAGCAACATCTTGTAAGTTAGCAAATACTTTTGTATCAAATGCAAAAGTGATTCGGTGTGTATTACCATCAGAATCTTCACCTTCAGGAATACTAACGATTCGAACTCGGCTCCAGTTATGTGGTCCTTTATCAAAACGATTTGAAGGTATTGAACGTAACATAGGAACTGGTAACCAAATGCCATCGTATAGTTTTAACGACTGTTCAACACTAATTTCCTGTGTTGGATTAACAGCAAATGTGGGATTATCGGGTGTAAAAAATTGACCACTTTCCACATCTTCAACCAACCTAATTAGCGCACCACTCTCAGATGGATCAATAAAGCACCCATTAACTTTACTGCGCCATTCATTATCTTTCCAATCGATTTTAAGTGCAAAGTCAAGAAACTGAATACCACTATTCATAATAAGTGTCACTTCTTGACCATAATTGCGTAATTCTGGAAGCATATACAACCTTTATTGTTTTTTCATTGTTATTGGGAATGAAGTCCCATTATTATAAATTCCCTGACAATTAGCATTATTATTTTTGTCTGGTGTACATTGAATCTTTGGTAATTGATATTTGGTATTGTCACTACAAACAGCCTCAGTGTTACCCGTTATATCTAAATTGGCATTTTTAATGTTTGTACCCACATTACCTGTACATTTGACACCATCACTACGTGTTACAGTGACTTCGCCATTCCCATCATTAAAGTTATAACTTAATTGTAATGGTTTACCAGTGGCTTTATCTTGAATACCACCATTTACAGACCATTGACCATTTAAGAATTTTGTCGATCCTTGTTTAATTGCATCAGCTGGCATAGCTAAATGATTAGTTTGATCAACAGCTGAATTAGAATCTGATTTATTATCTTTATCCGATGGCGAAGATGCCTGCTCAGCGCTATCTTTATCTTGTTCGCTTTGATCATTTTGGACATTTGTATCATCTTTTTTATCAGGATCTAAAGGGGTAGATTTGTCATCTTTATCAT
Source organism: Gilliamella sp. Imp1-1 (assembly GCF_001690415.1). NCBI lineage: Bacteria > Pseudomonadati > Pseudomonadota > Gammaproteobacteria > Orbales > Orbaceae > Gilliamella > Gilliamella sp. Imp1-1. The sequence continues at coordinate 45,513 of NZ_LZHK01000099.1, read as the reverse complement.
CCGTTTTTGTTGCATCTTGCTCGCTTTTATTATCTTTGACACTAGGCTCTGGAATATTATTACTATCATTTCCATTGTCTGTAGGTAAAGAATGATCAACTGAATCACCAGCCACGTTGCTATTGGTAGGAATATTATTTGCATTGTCTAAAATCGTACCATTTGGTATAGCGTTATTGGTGACACCTAATCGATTATCAACGACAACATTTTTTGGCTCTGGATCTTTTCTATCTTGTTTTTCATCTTTTTCTGGTTGGCTAATATTACTATTATCTAAAGATACATTCGGGCTAATCGATATTTCAGGTTTTAGCCAACAGCTGCGTAATAAAAACAATGCTAACAAAAGTAACAATAAAGGTAATAACCCTAACAACCATACCCACCAACGTTTCCACCATGGTCTATTATTAATTTGTGGAGTAACTACTTCTGTGATTGTTGGCGTTACTTTTTTTGCAGGCTCTAAACAATAGAATGGAGAATTTACTTGAGGCGTTTGTGGATAAACAAAACCCCAAAAAGTAATCACTGGTTTACCATTAACAATATAAACAAATTGATTACTAGGAAAGCGTATTGCCATCAAGTTAGGTTCTAGACTTTGTGAATTGTGTTTTGGATCATAAATAAGGCGGCTGAACAATAGCTGATCGCCTTTAATATTTGAGTTACTAGCTAGTTGCTCACCTAGAGCCACAACTTTTCGCTCAAATTCCTTTAAAAGCTTAAGGGCGGATTCTTGTTCGGATTCACTAGCCGATGTCCAAGGGACTATATCATATTGCCCATCTGGTTGATTTGAATCAAAAGGAATATACCAATCAATAATATTACCTTGGTCATTGCGTTGAGGAATGGCTAAATAATCGGCAAATTGTTTACCTAATTTAACTCTAAACGTTTCCCGAATTTGAGCTGCGACTAAATAAGCAGCTTTTCCATCATGCCCAAGCATTTTGAAATCTTTAATATCACCACTTCGAAGTAATGTATTTGCCATATATTTCTTTTCATTCCTTTATATCATTTTTATTTCTTATAATTTCTTTTTAAAATTATGACAAGTTTAACAGAAAACGCCATTATTGTAATTGATATCATCATGGATATTCTAAATTTTAAACATATCTTTTAATAGATTATGTCATAAATAGGATCACTAATACAAATTATAAAAAGTTAAATAATCAATTGAATTACAATAACTTTACTTATAATTACGATACAATTGATGAATTCAATTTTTATACTAAAACATATACTTTCCTGAAAGTTTTTTACAAAATTATTTTAAGAACTCATCATCTGTTAATACTCGTAATGGTTGCATATCGCTTTCACCTTTTATAACTAAAGAAGGATCGGAGCGTAAGCAAGTCCCACCATAATGTCCACCAACAGTAAAAGTACATAACTGTAGATAACGATCTTCGACTTTCGGTAAGCACCATAGTTCTTGATAAATATTTTCTTGTTTAGCAAATCGACCTACTGTTTTATCAAGGATCTGTTCTTGATTATTCACTAATTGAATATCACTACCACGGCGTCCAGCTATTGGTTTTATTGCATAACCTTTTTTAATTAGGCTTTCATTGAGTTCAAATGTAGACTCTAATAGGTAACGATGATTAGGAAATAAAGACCATAATACGGGTAAAATAGCTTTATTACTTGGAATAACCGTCCACAGTGGTTCGAAAACAGAGACTTCTGGTCGCAAAAGCACATCGAGCAATCTAACTGAATTTTCAGGATGCCATGTACGAATTGGTAATCCTGCAATTTGTGCCTCGCTTTCTTCTCGAAGTTGCTCTAATACCGTTTCCCAAGCCCATGTCTTCCAAACACAAGTTACTTGGCGATCTTCATCATCAACAAGTCGACCACGTTTATCCCATCTTAGTCCAGTAAGCCCTCGTAAAATTTTGCTATTAAATCCCGCTTGAGTAAGTGCTGTTTGCATAAATAATGCATGATAATTTTCTTCACTATCATTATCTTGCATAATATGAACAAAAGATTGAGCATCACTATGCTTCCAACAGTTAGCTAAAGAATTAAGTAAACCACTACTAGGATTGGTTCCTATATTCAGTCCAGCTTGAATAGCCCATTTTTGCAAAATATGACCTGCTTCAGTATGACAAGAAGCAGAATCAGCATTATATTCATAGACTTTAAAGCCTCGTTCATCCATACAAAAATCTAACCGCCCAGTAATCATTTGGTAACGGCGCTGCTGCCATGAAAGTCTTAATCTTGGCCATAATATTTCTGGGATATTAAAATTAAGTAATAAATTATCGTCCTTTAATACTTTATCTGTGGCATGCAAATACATTAAATGTAATTCATTGGTTGCGCGAATAAGCTCTTGTTCGGCACTTTCAGAAATAGTGAAATAGCGATAGTGATCATCATGACTAATAGCATGACCTGTCGCTGAAACATACGCACTTTCTAATGGATCTGATTCATTTAACCAATTTTTATCAAATTGACCTTGGTTTTCAATATGCGCGCTATGAATTTCAAGTAACGGTTTAGGAATTTTAGGTTGCGGTAAACTATATTCAGTCTTGTCAGTTTGAATCATCCACCCTAAGATTTTCGTATCATCAAACGAGTCATGTAGTTGGTAACCGTCACTGGTCACTGTCATTTTAAGTTCACGAGTCCATTGCTGCCCAATTGGTAAACGCTTATGTATGACATTTTGTTCTGCTATCCGTACTTTATCTTTAAATACTTCAGTAATGATAGCCACATGACCTGTACGGTCAAAAAAACCACCATCATCCCAAACAAGTAACGCACCAGCCTCGGGCTTTTTTTTGCTTCCGTTTGCAAAAGCTTGCAAAGGTAAAATCGCTTCATTAACAACTTTCCTTAGAAAACGTAGTGAAAAAATTTCATGCGCCATACCAACATCTGTAAAAACAATACCATAGTTTAAAAATAAAAATCGCCTTGCAAATTCAACGCATTGCCATTTATATCCCATATATTCATAACCAGAATAGCTACGAAAAGATGCATCATTAGGGTATTGTTTTTGATCTAAAGTTTCATAATCAGATGAATAAATGGCAACGCCACCTGGCGCATACCCTAATAATGTACCAAAAGGTTCTTTATTATTGGACTTAGATGACATGTTATTTTAGCCTTATTAGTAAATAGCAAGATACGTTAATTACACTATGTTATAATTTTCTATCATAGATCAAAATATATACTTTAAAAAGCAATGTTTATTATTCGTTACTTGAAGAATAGTAAACTGCCTATATATAGTGTTTATTCTTGGTAGTCATAACGATACACCAAATCAAATAAACGAGAAAAATAAAATTATGCAAAAAACAAAATTAAATGAGTTATTAGAATTCCCATGCTCTTTTACCTATAAAGTAATGGGAGAAGCAAAACCAGAGCTTGTAGACAAAGTGGTATCAGTGATTCAACGCCATGCTCCTGGCGATTATACGCCATCAATCAAACCAAGTAGTAAAGGTAATTATCATTCTGTATCAATTACCATTAATGCAACACATATCGACCAGGTCGAAAATCTTTATAAAGAATTAGGCGAAATCGATATTGTAAGAATGGTTTTATAGTGTTTTACTTTTGCTAAAAATTGAAAATCTTATCAGTATAGATAAGACTTCCTGTTGTACAGTGAAAAATTGAATAAAATCAATGCTCTACCTGAATGATTTTAGCAAAGATTTATCTTTATTATAACAAAAAAATTAATTAGAAAATATTATAGAATCAATGTATTTTATTACGATTTTCAAATTAGTATTGTATAAACAGTGACATAAATTTATTCAAGATGATAAAACGCAAGATAGTATTAACTGCCTTGCGCTTTTAATAGAGAAGAAATTATCCTAAAATTTTCACTAATTCTTTTGTTACTTCAGTTACAGCTTGCGTTCCATCAATACGGAAATATTGTGTTCGCCCTTCTTTGGCTTCATGCTGATAATAACTAATTAGTGGTTTAGTCAAATCGTGATATTCAACAAGGCGTTTACGAACGATTTCTTCGTTATCATCTTTGCGAATAGTAAGTGGTTCACCAGTCACATCATCAACATTTTCAACCTTTGGTGGATTATGGCGAATGTGATAAACACGACCTGAAGGAGCATGAATTCGGCGCCCACTCATGCGATCAATAATCACTGCGTCTGGTACATCAAATTCAAGCACATAGTCAACATTTATGCCAGCTGTTTTCATTGCATCTGCTTGTGGAACCGTGCGAGGGAAGCCATCTAGCAAAAAGCCATTAGCGCAATCGCTTTGTGCAATACGTTCTTTAACTAATGCAATAACGAGTTCATCGGTAACTAGTTTACCGGCATCCATTAACTCCTTAGCTTGTAAACCAAGTGGACTACCAGCTTTTACTGCTGCTCGCAACATATCACCAGTTGAAATTTGAGGAATACCATATTTTTGCATAATAAATTGTGCTTGTGTTCCCTTTCCTGCTCCTGGTGCTCCTAATAAAATAATTCGCATAAAATAACCTCTTATGGCTTTAATATAAATAAAGCTTCTATTCTGGTAAGTAATGAAATATCACCTTACTGCTGGATATCAAACCATCAGTTGGGCAAATATAGTTAACCGCTCCACAACCTTTGATCATTTGAGCTTTTTGCAAACAAGTCAGGCAAATATACTGTTCAAGATAATGTTGCTTACAATGAGGACAATTAAAATTCTGTGGTGAAACAACACTCATTTTATGATGACACTTTGGACAAAGGCCTTCTTTCCCAGAATCATTTATTAATTTTCCTGACATAAATTAATTTCGCCCTCTTACATGCTTCATTAATCGACGACGTTTACGTTGCTGTGATGCAGTTAAAGTATTTTTTCTACCTTCGAATGGGTTAGCCCCTTCTTTAAACTGAATTCGAATTGGTGACCCCATGATTTTTAGTGATCGTCTAAAATAGTTCATCAAATAACGTTTATAAGAATCTGGTAGATCTTCTACTTGATTACCATGAATCACAACAATTGGTGGATTATAACCACCAGCATGTGCATATTTTAGTTTAACACGTCGTCCTCGAACTAAAGGCGGCTGATGGTCATCTTGTGCCATTTGCATAATCTTGGTTAATAATGCGGTATTAACACGGCGTGTTGCACAATCATATGCTTCTTGAATCGAATCAAATAAGTTACCAACACCACTACCATGCAACGCAGAAATAAAGTGCACACGAGCAAAATCAATAAAATCTAATCTATCATCTAATGTCGTTTTAACTTGCTCTTTGATATCTTGTGATAAACCATCCCATTTATTAACGGCTATTACAAGTGAGCGCCCACTATTAATAATAAAACCAAGTAATGATAAGTCTTGATCGGATACACCTTCTCTGGCATCAATAACTAAAATAACTACATTAGCATCTTCAATTGCTTGTAACGTTTTAATAACTGAAAATTTTTCAACTGCTTCAGTAACTTTTCCTCGTTTACGTACACCAGCCGTATCAATCAAGATATATTCACGTTCATCTCGATTCATTGGTATATAGATACTGTCTCGAGTTGTCCCTGGCATATCATATACAACAACTCGCTCTTCACCTAAAATTCGATTAGTTAGTGTTGACTTACCAACATTTGGTCGGCCAACAATAGCAACTTTGATAGGTTGATTGATTAATGATTCTGTTTCATCAACAAAATCATCATATAATTCAGTTAGATCATCTAATTGTTGATTATCATCTGCGTTATTATCGAACTGGAAAATAGGATCTAATACAGTTTCAATTAATGAACTTACACCACGACCATGACTAGCTGCAATTGGATGAATTTCTCCCAATCCTAAACCATAAAAATCAGAAATCGCAGTATCGGCATCAATACCATCAATTTTATTGGCTACTAAAAAAGTAGCTTTATCGCGAGAACGGAGATGTTTTGCAATAGTATGATCGGCTGGCATTGTACCAGCTCTAGCATCAACTAAGAAAAGAACAATATCAGCTTCTTCTATTGCTTGCAGAGATTGCTCAGCCATAAAGCTTTCAACCCCATCTTCTGTTCCATCAATACCACCAGTATCAATCAAGATATATTCATGGCCCTTGATCTCAGCTCTTCCATATTTACGATCACGAGTTAATCCAGGAAAGTCAGCCACTAAGGCATCTCGAGTTCGTGTTAACCGATTAAATAGAGTCGACTTTCCAACATTTGGACGACCAACAAGCGCTACAACAGGTACCATGTTTCTTCTCTAGATTACTTTAATTCTTTGTAAAGGCGTAAATATCACCATTTTTAGCTTGGACAATTAACTTATTGCTTACAACTAATGGTTTAGATATTAATCCGCTACTACTCACTTGTGTTTTAGCAACAAGTTCACCACTTTCAGCATTTAACCAATATAGGTAACCTTCAAAATCACCAAACACGACATAATTTTGGTAGATGACAGGATCAGTTAACAAACGATGAGTAAAGTTTGACTGAGTCCAAAGTTCTCCGCCACCACTCTTAGCGATGGCTCGAACATTGTCATCCTGATCAATAACAAACAATCTATCGGTATCAACAGCAAAGCTATGAATAGATCCTAGTACTTTACGCCAAACAGTCTGACCATTACTTAAATCAAGCGCAACAACACTACCATTATAACCAACAGAATAAACTAAATTACCTTCAACTACCGGAGTAGAATCAACATCATTCAATTTTGCTATTTCTGTAGAGCCTGATGGCTGTGAAATGCGTTGCTGCCAAATTAATTGGCCATCATTAATATAGTAAGCATTTACTCGACCATTATCATCACCAACGATTGCTGCACCATGAGCGATAGTGGGTGTAGAGTTACCTCTTATTGATAATGTTGGAACTTCGAAGGAAACATCCCACAAATAATCACCAGTGTCACGATTAATACCTTGAAGAACACCATTAGCAGTATGAATTATTAATTTATTATCAGAAGATACCGGGCGAGCAAGTACTTCCCCTTTCACTGCTTTTTCCCAAACAACTTTACCGTTGAGACGATCTAACGCATAGACAATGGCACGTTCACTACCTACATAGACATATTTATCATCAGCACTTACACCACCTGAAAATAGTGCAGTTTTACTACTGAAAAGTGTACTTTTAGATAAATTAGCATCCCATATAGTATTACCGCTTGATAAATCAATTGCCTTAACTTGTCCACTACGACTCGCTACATAGATAGCATTATCATAATTAATCGGACCTAATAATGAATAAATATGAGTATTACCAGCAGTACTATTTTTCCATACTTGTTGGATAGAAAATTGATTATCTACTTTCGGTGACGGTGCAATTTGTACAATCTCATCTTCTTTACCGAATAAAGAACACCCAGCTAGTGAAAAAACAAAAACACCAACAAAAAGATATTTTGATAACTTCATTGTATAGACCCTTATAGCAGGATAAATTAATTTTTACTTTCTTCAGATGCAGCTTGTTTCGCTTTAGCTTCTTGCTCTGCTTTTTCTTTGGCTGCCTGAGCCTCTTTTTCTGCCTTTTCTTTAGTAGCTAAAGCTTCTTGTTCAACTTGTTGTTTTGCTTTTAAATATTCAGCTTGGTTCAACTTCATTTTAATACTTTCTTCTAAATCTTTAGTTGGTGAAGAAGTCAAAGCAACATTATAAGCACTAACTGCGTCAGCATAACGAGTCATTTTTACAAGCACATCACCGCGGAGATCATTAATTACGGCACCCCAACTTTCATTAGTTACATTACTTAAAGATGTTAGACTTTCTTGATATTGACCTTGTTGATACTGTAAGCGTGCTATACGAATATTGGTAATCGCTTTAACTGGCTCTGAATCAGTTTTCTTTAATGCATCAACTAACAAAGATTGAGCTCCAGAATAATCTTTTAATACCTCAACATAAAATTTTGCTGCACGCAAATTAGCAAACACGCTATAAATAGTATCATTGTTTTTAGCAAAAGATACTAATTCATTAACAGAATCTGGTTTATTATCATCTAATTGAGCAATTAATTGTTCATACTTATCTGATGATGCTATCGCCTTTTCAACTTTATATGATTGCCAATAACGCCAGCCATAAAAGGCCAATAATCCAATCACAATAATGGCAACCATAATTTTCCATGTTTTAGCAAAAAAACCTTTTATCTCTTCAATTTGTTCTTCACTGGATAACTGATGACTCACGTTTTTCTCCTATTTCCTTTACTTAATAGACAAACAAGTTTGGACAATATCTGCTTGTGCCACTTCAAATTGTTCGCCTGTTTGTAAATTTTTAATCATTACTGCTTGATTAGCTAATTCATTTTCACCAATAATAACTGCTATCTTAGCACCTAATTTATCTGCTTTGGTAAATTGTTTCTTAAAATTACTGCTACCATAATTTGTCATGATTCGCCAATCAGGTAGACCATCACGCAATTGCTCTGCAACACTCTGAGCAACTGAAATAGTTTTTTCTTCACCAGAGGTGATCATATAAATATCAATCGAATTATCACCATTAAATGATGGATTAACCGCTTGAACTAATAAGACTAAACGTTCAACTCCCATTGCAAAACCAACTGCTGGTGTTGGTTTTCCCCCAAGTTGACCTACAAGACCATCATATCTTCCACCACCGCAAACGGTTCCCTGTGCCCCTAGGCTATTAGTTACCCATTCAAAAACTGTTCGATTATAGTAATCCAAACCGCGTACCAATCTTTGATTAATATTATATTCTATCCCAGCACTATCCAATAGTCGGCATAAGCTTTCGAAGTGAATTTTGGACTCCTCATCTAAATAATCAAACAATTTTGGAGCTTGATTCAGCAGCTCTTGAACTACTGGGTTTTTTGAATCAAGTATGCGCAACGGATTAGTATACATTCTACGTAAACAATCTTCATCCAATTTATCTTTATATTGTTCAAGAAAAGTAACTAATGCATTTCGATAGTTGACCCTAGCCTCAAGCGAACCAATTGAATTAAGTTCAAGAGAAGTATGCTGTTCGATACCAAGAGCTCTCCAAAAACGAGCCGTTAATAAAATCAGCTCGGCGTCAATATTGGGCCCTTCAAGTCCAAAGACTTCAACACCAAATTGATGAAATTGACGATAACGCCCTTTTTGTGGTTTTTCGTAACGAAATGCTGGTCCTAAATACCAAAGACGTTGTTCTTGATTGTAAAAAAGACCGTGTTCAATTCCTGCACGAACACAACCTGCAGTAATTTCTGGACGTAAAGTAATACTTTCATCATTACGGTCATTGAAAGTATACATCTCTTTTTCAACAATATCGGTAATTTCTCCGACCGCTCGCTTAAATAGTGCGGTATCTTCAACAATAGGTGTTCTAATTTCGTTGTAGCCATAACTGTTTAGTACACCTTTAACGATTTTTTCAATCTGTTGCCAACTTGCACTATCTGTTGGGAGTAAATCGTTCATCCCTCGTATAGATTGGATCTTTTTCTCTGTCATTTATTTATTCGCTATCTAATAAAATTATAATTCAGTTGCTGCAATTCTGTTTTTCAATATTAATACTTTAGCACGAATTCTTGCTTCTAATTCATCAATCATTTGTTCATTATCAATACGACCAATACGCACACCATCTTCATAAAAACCACTTTTGTTATGACCTCCAGCAACTCCTATAGTTGAAGCTAATGCCTCCCCAGGACCGTTAACCACACAACCAATAATTGATACATCCATTGGTGTAATAATATCTTCTAATCGTTGTTCTAATGTATTGACTGTGTTAATCACATCAAACTCTTGGCGAGAACAGGTTGGACACGCAATAAAATTAATACCACGAGACCGTATACGCAGCGATTTTAAAATATCAAATCCAACTTTCACTTCTTCTGTAGGATCAGCTGCTAAGGAAATTCGAAGTGTATCGCCAATGCCTTCTGATAGCAATAATCCCAATCCAATGGCCGATTTAATAGCACCGCTTCGAACACCGCCTGCTTCAGTTATACCTAGATGTAATGGTTGCTTTATTTGCTTAGCTAACAATCGATAAGCATCAACTGCAGTAAACACATCAGATGCTTTTACACTGACTTTAAACTGATCAAAATTAAGTCGATCAAGTATATCGACATGGCGCATCGCTGATTCAACTATCGCTTTTGGTGTAGGTTCACCATACTTTTCTTGAATATCTTTTTCTAAAGAACCAGAATTAACACCAATTCGTATCGGGATATTTTTATCTTTAGCACAATCAACAACAGCTCGAATTCTTGATTCATTACCTATGTTGCCAGGATTAATTCTTAAGCAATCAACGCCATATTCGGCAACTTTCAATGCAATACGATAATCAAAATGAATATCAGCAATGAGTGGAACTTTTGCCTGCTGCTTAATAAATTTAAAAGCTTCAGCTGCATCCATTGTAGGTATAGAAACACGCACAATATCTACACCAACACGTTCAAGAGCTTGAATTTGGGCCACTGTTTTTTCTACATCTGTGGTTCGAGTATTTGTCATTGATTGAACTGCAATCGGAGCTCCACTACCAATAGGAACATTGCCGACATAAATTCGGGTAGATTCTCGTCTAACAATTGGTGAATCTTGATGACTCATACATACTTAACCATTTTACAAAATAACTAGTAATGATCTTAACAAGATTTAAGACAAATGTCTGTATGAGAATAAGAAAATTTGCTAACTATTAACACGAGTAGCAGAGGCTGGAGAAATATAATGACTTACTTCAATAAGATTACTTGTATTATCTTTATTGGCATAATATAAAATTACACCAAGCACACAAAGAATTATAAATATCCCCCAAAAAATAAAAGGAGCTTTTCTAGTTCTTTTTGTTTTAAATGCTTGCGTTTGAACTTTCTTTTGTTGAGACTTAGATTGTTTAGTTAATTCATCGAAATATGGTTGATAGTGTTCTGATGATAAGCCAACAATTTCGGCATAAGAACGAATATAACCTTTTACAAAAACAAGTGGGGCGTTAGGTAATTGGTCATTTTCGATATCAACAATTACTGTCTTTCGCACATGAATTTTATTGGCAATATCATCTTGAGTTAATCCCATTTGTTCTCGTAAATCAACGAGCATCACTCCTAATGAAATATTATCCATCATACCCTCATTTAATACTAATCGTTAGCTAATTTAATCTTTACAAACAGTTACATATTTTTACAATTAATCAATTTTATTTGCATTAAACCATTGTGCTGGTTTTTCAATTTCATTTTGAGCTGCAACTAATTGTAATTCATATTCATCTTGTTTTAAGGTTTCAAGCATAACCGCATACACGGCCGAAGTAGTATGTTCTAAAGCTTCAACCAATGATTTCCCAAGTAAAACATTAGCTAAAAAAAGTCCACTTGTCATATCACCAACACCAACGGGTTGTCTTACACCAAAGTCAACTAGTGGTCGGTCAATATGCCATGCTTCGTTGCTAGTTACAAGCAACATTTCAAAGCGATCAATTTTATATCCAGCTCTGCTTAAATGTTTAACTAAAATCGCTTTAGGCCCTTTTTTACATAACTCTCGACAAGCTACAATTGCTTCATCAACATTATTAATACGTTGTTTTCCATTAAGCTCTTCAAGCTCCAAAATATTCGGTGCCATCATATCAGCCATAGGCAATGCTGTATTGCATAAAAACTCAGAAACACCTGGTGCAACAAAACATCCTTTTTCAGGATGTCCCATTACAGGATCGCAAAAGTAAATAGCATTAGGATTAACAGCTTTTACTTTTTTAACTATTTCAATAATCGCATTACCTTGTTCAGGTGATCCCATATAACCACTTAATACTGCATCACACCGTTTCAATTCATCAATTTCATTAATTCCATCAGCAATTTCGGTTAAATGCGATGCAGACATTACCGTTCCAGTCCATTGTCGATATTGAGTATGATTAGAAAATTGTACAGTGTTTAAAGGCCAAACATTTACGCCTATTCGACGCATAGGAAATACAGCCGCACTATTCCCTGCATGACCAAATACAACATGTGACTGAATCGATAAAATATTTTTCATGAAATTAACTCCAAATTAACAAGCAGTAATATTTTTTACCACGACGAAGTAAAGTATAACGATTATATAGTTTATCGCTATCAGTAAAATGATAATCAGTTGTAGTGTTACGTTCACCATTAACAGCAATAGCATTAGATTCAATCATCGTTCTAGCTTGTCCTCTTGATGGTGCAAATTCCGCATTAACAATTGCTTGTTGTAAATCAATACTTTCCTCAACAGCTAATGCTGGCATACCATCTTGAGCTAATTGTTCAAAGTCAGCTTCAGACAAGTCAGTTAATTTACCAGAAAATAGGCTTTCTGTAATACGTTTTGCTGCAATCAATCCTTCTTCACCATGAACTAAGCGTGTAACTTGCTCAGCAAGTACATATTGAGCTCGTGGTGCAACACCACTATTTTTATCTTCTTCTTCCAATGCATCAATTTCACTTAGAGGCATAAATGTGAAGAATTTTAAGAATCGATAAACATCAGCATCAGCAGTATTTATCCAGAATTGATAGAATTTATAAGGACTTGTCTTTTTCGGATCTAACCATACGGCACCACTTTCAGTTTTACCAAATTTGGTCCCATCGGATTTAGTGATTAACGGTACAGTCAAGCCATAAACTTGTTTTTGATGTAAACGGCGAGTTAAATCAATACCTGCAGTAATATTACCCCACTGATCAGACCCACCAATTTGTAAAACAACATCATGTGATTTATTCAAACAAGCAAAATCATAAGATTGTAACAAGCTATAAGAAAATTCAGTAAATGAAATACCCACCTCATCACGATCTATACGTTGTTTTACTGATTCTTTATTAATCATCGCATTAACTGAAAAATACTTACCAACATCACGTAAAAATGTCAGTACATTCATGTCACTAAACCAATCATAGTTATTAGCCACAATCGCTGAATTTTCACCACAATTAAAATCTAAAAATGGTGACACTTGTTGTTTGATCTTTTCACTCCACTCAATAACTGTTTCCTCAGTATTAAGTTTTCGTTCAACAGCTTTAAAACTTGGATCGCCAATTAATCCTGTTGCTCCCCCTACAAGCGCAACAGGTTTATGACCAGCTAACTGAAAACGTTTTAAACAAAGTAATGGAACTAAATGACCAAGATGCAAACTATCTGCTGTTGGATCAAAACCACAATAAAGCGCAATAGGATTTTGTTCAATTTGTTCTATTAGTGCTTTTTCATCAGTAAGCTGAGCAATCAGCCCACGTTCTTGTAGTTGTTTGATCACATTTTTTGTCATGATATTTTACCTATTAAATTTATTACATTTATATTCTAGTTTAAATAAGATTTATTCTAATTTATTTTGTTGTGATAACGTTTATACGCTTGTTTAAAATGATCTGCTACGATCTCGTTTGGCTTTTTATCAAAAAGACTAAAAATAATAATAGCTATAGAAGCAAATAAAAATCCAGGGATAAGCGAATACAAATTAAACCAATTAAAATTAATCCATAGCAACACAGTTACGGCACCAGTTATCATTCCAGCTAGTGCTCCATTACGTGTCATACGCGACCAAAAAACAGAAAATACGATTATAGGACCAAACGCCGCACCAAATCCAGCCCAAGCATGACTTACTAAATCAAGTACGCTATTATTTGGATTAATAGCTAATAAAATAGCAATAACTGAAACTAATAGCACCATTATACGACCAACCCATACCAGTTCCTTTTGTTTTGCTTTTGGTCTAAAAAACGCACGATAAAAATCTTCCGTTAGAGCACTTGAACAAACTAATAATTGACAACTTAATGTGCTCATTACCGCTGCTAAAATAGCGGCCAACAAAATACCAGCAATCCAAGGATTAAAGAGTAATTTCGACAATTCGATAAAAATACGTTCATGTTTACCATCATTAATCAAGTAAGATAAATCTGGATTATGAGCAAAAAAGGCGATACCAAAAAAACCAACCGTGATTGCGCCAGCTAAACACAAAATCATCCATGTCATACTAATCCGTCTAGCGTTTTTCATTACTTCATGTGAATCAGCAGCCATAAATCTGGCTAAAATATGAGGTTGCCCAAAATATCCAAGCCCCCAACCTAATAATGAAATAATGGCAATAAAATCCATATGAGCAAATAAATTGGTATAATCTGAATTGAGCGATTCAATATATATCAATGCATCAGAAAGCCCACCAGCATTCACCATAACCATAATTGGCGTTAGAATAAGTGCAAACATCATTAAACTAGCTTGAATAGTATCAGTCCAGCTTACTGCTAAAAAACCACCGATAAACGTATAGGCAATTGTTGCACCTGCACCCGCTAACATCGCCCAGCCATAGCTCATACCAAATGTACTCTCGAATAACTTTGCACCCGCAACTACACCAGAAGCACAATAAATAGTAAAAAATATTAGAATAATAATAGCTGAAATAATACGTAGAAGTGAGCTTTTATCATCAAACCGACGAGCAAAATAATCGGGTAAAGTTAGTGAATTATGATTGATTTCAGTAAAGACTCGTAATCGTCCTGCAATGAGTAGCCAATTTAAATAAGCACCAATAATCAATCCGATTGCAATCCAACTTTGTGAAATACCAAACAAAAAAACAGCACCAGGTAATCCCATTAATAGCCAACCACTCATATCTGATGCACCAGCTGAAAGCGCAGTCACAACACTACCGATACGACGCCCACCTAAAATATAATCACCAAAATTTTGCGTTGAGCGAAACGCAAAAAAACCTATGGCAATCATGCCTAAAATATATACAGCAAAGGTGACAATCATTGGTAAGGGCATATCTTTAAAAAACCTTATTTGATAAAATTAAGAAATAGTACTCTAGCTTATCATAAAATCACTATGCTAAAAAGTCAGTGAGTATGAATGTGAATACACAAATAATAAAAAACTAAGCAACATTAAAAATAAAAGTGTCTTACAATTATTAATCAGTATGTTTCATCGTTCCCATCTATATAAAAAATAAAGGCAACTTACAGATAAACAGTAAATAAAAGTATATAATATGCACCTTACTATTTTTTAATAAAATTATTTTGTGAAACAATCTACCCGAATTCAAATTCTAGAAAGATTAAAGGATCATATTAAAGATCCAACAACAGAACTAGTGTATGAAACACCTTTTGAACTATTAATCGCAGTAGTACTTTCTGCTCAAGCGACTGACGTTAGTGTAAACAAAGCCACAAAACCACTGTTTGCTATTGCAAATACGGCTGAACAAATTTTGGCTCTTGGTATTGATAAACTAAAAAGCTATATCCGTACCATTGGGCTTTATAACAGTAAAGCGGATAATATAATAAAAACGTGTCAAATTTTGGTAGATAAATATCAGGGTGAAGTTCCTGAAAGTTTTGATGCACTAATTGAATTACCGGGTGTTGGTCGTAAAACGGCAAATGTTGTGTTAAACACCGCTTTCGGTTGGCCTACCATTGCAGTTGATACACACATATTTAGAGTAAGCAACCGTACAGGTTTTGCACCAGGTAAAACGGTAGAGGTTGTTGAAGAAAAATTACTGAAAGTCGTACCCAAAGAATATAAAATAAATTGTCACCACTGGCTAATATTACATGGCCGTTATACCTGTATTGCTAGAAAGCCTAGATGTGGATCCTGTGTTATAGAAGATTTGTGCGAATTTAAAGAAAAAATTTACCCAGAGTAGAAATCAATGCCAAATAAATTTAATTTAGACCAAGATGATATAAACTTGTTTAAAAATAGTATTGGTAACATCACCAAAAAACTAAAACAAGATATTGTCGTTCATAAACCACAAAAACGTTCACAAAAAGCAATAGAAACCCAAAAACAGCAATATGAAAAAATTAATGCTGAATTTTATTTTTCTGATGATTATCAGCCGCTATTGCAAGAAGACCCTATTCGCTATAGTCGAGAAAATGCAGATCCCTACGAAGTAAAAAAATTGCGTCGTGGATTTTATGAACCAGAATTCTTTTTAGACCTACATGGGTTAACTCAACAAGAGGCTAAAAAAGAAATTGCAGCTCTTATCGCAGCATGTTTACATGAAAGAGCGCATTGTGCTTGTATCATGTATGGACATGGGAAAAACATCTTAAAAAAACAAACACCCATGTGGCTAGCTCAACATCCTCATGTTATCTGTTTTCATCAAGCGCCTAAAGAATTTGGTGGCAACGCAGCACTTCTCATTTTATTTGATATCGAGAACAAACTAATAAATAGTTAGCTTTTGAAAACTTAACTATCTAGATAATCATAAAAATAATTTTTTACTCTTCTTCCGTCAATTTTCATCTAAACCTTTGTGATGACATTAGCATGTAGATAAAAAACAAAAAATAAAATAACGTTAACTAAAGAATAATGTTTAAAAAATAGTTGTTAATAACATAAAACAAAAAAACCAGCTTAGCGATAACGTCAAGCTGGTAAACATTGGAAGCAATGTGAGCAATGTCATACTTTTTCAAAAGCCTCTAAAGCTCTAACAAAGTACAAAATAATGATAATGATTATCATTAACAAAATCAAGCGTTTTTTTATTTTTCTAAGCTAAATAAAAATAAACGCACTATCCACTAATTTCATAATAAGAGGATTGATATTTACAATATAAAAAATAAGCAGAATATCCCTATTCTGCTTTTTATAAAAAATTGTACGCAATGGCTAGGGCGTGTTGATCTTTCATGATTATTTTTTAGACGGCATGATGTGAGTTATAATAATTCAGCCAAAAACAACCATAACTCGATTCATCATGCCAAGAACAATGCTAACAGATAAACGGTGGGAAAAGCTACTACAAATAATGAAAAATACCGGCCGAGTTTATAATAAATCCGAGCATCGGATGACGTTTGAAGGGATCCTTTTCCGAATGAGAACCGGTATTCCTTGGCGAGATTTGCCAGAAGAGTTTGGTGAATGGAGCACTGTCTATAGGCGATTTAATTTGTGGTCTAAAAAAGGAATATTAGTTGATATTTTCAAACATTTATCACAACTAGCGGATTTTCAATGGGTGTTCCTAGATGGCTCGATTATCAGGGCTCATCAACATAGTACAGGCGCTGCAACGGAGTATTCCGAGCAAATAGGTCAGAGCTGTGGTGGTAATTCAACTAAAATTCATCTTGCGGTTGATAGTGGTGGTTTGCCTATTTGTTTTGAGCTTTCTGAAGGACAACGACATGATATCACTTATGCAGAAAACCTAGTTGAAAAGCTCGATGAAGTCAATACAGTGATAGCCGATAAAGGTTATGACAGCGAGCCTTTTCGGTGCTTTGTTCGTCAAAAAGGCGGACGAACGGTGATTGCTAAACGTAATTATGGTAAGGATATAGATAAAAGCAGTATGGATAGGTGCCTTTATCGCTATCGTCATTTAGTCGAGAATGCCTTTGCTAGAATCAAGCAATATCGTTCAATATCAACTAGATACGATAAGTTAGAAAGGAATTATGCCAGTATGGTATCACTGGCATTTATGTTAATGTGGCTGCCAATGTATTGTTGAGTAATTTATGTACAGCGAAGATCAACAGCCCCTAATCTTTTTTAGCTTTAATTTGGATATAGAATGGGTACAACTCACAGGTTAAATGTTGGAAAGCCCTTTAGCAATCAACTTATCGGAAAGTTAAAAAAGGCTACTTGTAATACCAAATAGCCTTTTGTGTATGATAAAACATCAAAAAGCAAACTATTGACCCATGCGGCGAGTCAATTCGATAACGCGAATTTTTGCCAAAGCTTTTGATAATTCAGCAGATGCTTGTGCAAATGACATATCATCACTTGGGTGATTGATATGTTCTTGTGCTTGTCTTACTGCTTCTTGTGCTCTTGCTTCATCTAAATCTTCACCACGAATTGCAGTATCTGCCAAGATAGTTACGATGTTAGGTTGTACTTCTAAGATGCCACCAGATAGATAAATAAACTCTTCTTCACCATCCGCTTTCACAATGCCGACCATGCCTGGTTTTATGGTTGTGAGTAAAGGGGTATGGCCAGGATAAATCCCAAGTTCACCTTCCTTACCTGTGACTCTGATTCGCTGAACATCACCCGAAAACAGGTGAGATTCAGCACTAACAACTTCTAATTGATAGGAAGTTAGTGCCATAATACGATCTCCATTAATACGATCTTCGTTCAATGAATCTCTTAGAGAGATTTTGCCTTCTCAATCGCTTCATCAATTGAACCAACCATATAGAATGCTTGTTCAGGGATATGGTCATAATCACCATTCATGATTCCTTTAAATGCACTGATCGTATCTTTTAAAGGTACATATTTTCCTGGTGAACCAGTAAATACTTCTGCAACAAAGAATGGTTGAGATAAGAAGCGCTGAATTTTACGTGCACGAGCAACGATCAATTTATCATCTTCAGATAACTCATCCATACCAAGAATAGCAATAATATCTTTTAATTCTTGATAACGTTGTAGAATTGACTGAACACCACGGGCACAATCATAGTGCTCTTGACCAACAACTAAAGGATCTAATTGACGACTAGTTGAATCTAATGGATCCACTGCCGGATAGATACCTAAAGAAGCAATTTGTCGACTTAATACGATTGTCGCATCTAAGTGAGCAAAGGTTGTTGCTGGTGATGGGTCAGTCAAGTCATCTGCTGGCACATACACCGCTTGGATTGAAGTAATCGAACCGGTCTTAGTTGAAGTAATACGTTCTTGTAGTAACCCCATTTCTTCAGCTAATGTTGGTTGATAACCTACTGCCGATGGCATACGACCTAATAACGCAGATACTTCAGTACCAGCTAATGTATAGCGATAAATATTATCGATGAATAATAAAACATCTTTACCTTCGTCACGGAATTTTTCAGCCATAGTTAAACCAGTTAACGCAACACGTAAACGGTTTCCTGGTGGTTCATTCATTTGGCCGTAAACTAATGATACTTTATCAAGTACGTTTGATTCTTTCATTTCGTGGTAAAAGTCATTACCTTCACGAGTACGTTCTCCCACACCAGTAAACACTGAGTAACCTGAGTGTTCAATAGCGATATTACGGATCAACTCCATCATATTAACGGTTTTACCTACACCAGCACCACCAAACAGACCAACTTTACCACCTTTAGCAAATGGACAAATTAGGTCGATAACTTTAATACCTGTTTCAAGTAATTCAGTTGAGTTTGCAAGCTCTTCATAGGTTGGGGCAGCACGGTGAATCGCCCAACGTTCTTCTTCACCAATAGGACCTGCTTTATCAACAGGATCACCAAGTACGTTCATAATACGACCTAGTGTTTTTGTACCAACAGGTACTTCAATGCCGTGACCTGTGTTTACTACGTCAAGTCCACGTCTTAAACCATCAGATGAACCCATTGCGATACAACATACAACGCCACCACCTAATTGTTGCTGAACTTCCAGAACTAATTTTTCAGTGCCTGTTTCCACTTCTAATGCATCATATACCTTTGGTACTGCATCTTCTGGGAATTCGACATCAACCACCGCACCGATGATCTGGACAATCTTTCCAGTAGCCATTTTTAATCCTCTACGTCTTTTTCTTAACTATAAGCCAATATTTAGCACTAACCTGAAACAGCGGCTGCACCGGATACAATATCAATTAATTCATTAGTGATAGCACCTTGGCGTGCCTTGTTATACACAATTTGTAACTCATTAATTAGGTTTGCTCCGTTATCCGTTGCCGCTTTCATGGCCACCATTCTTGCTGCTTGTTCACTCGCTAAATTATCAACCACTGCTTGATAAACTTGTGATTCAATATAGCGACGTAAAATCACGTCTAATAGTGATTTAGCATCAGGCTCATAAATATAATCCCATGATGAAGCTTTGAGTTTTTTATCTTCTGATGGTGGTAAAGGTAATAATTGCTGAATTGTCGGCTTTTGTGACATCGTATTAATAAATTTGTTTGTGACAATATATAATCTATCAATTTTACCGTTGTCATATGCCTCAAGCATTGTTTTTACCGGCCCAATTAAATCGGATAAATTTGGTTCATCGCCCAAATTAGTAGCTTGAGTTAAGATGTTCGCTTTCACTGATGAGAAAAACGAAACACCACGCGAACCAATTAAAGCGACATCAGCTTCAACTCCCTTTTCCTGCCATGCTGACATATCAGCAATGACAGTTTTGAAAAGATTGATATTTAAACCACCACATAAACCACGATCGGTTGAAATGATAAGATAGCCAACTCGCTTTACATCTCTTTCTTCTAAATAAGGATGTTTGGCGCCTATCTGAGCTAACGCTAAATGTCCAATTACTTCACGAATCATTTCAGCATATGGTCGACTAGCCACCATTCTATCTTGCGTCTTACGCATTTTAGAATTGGCAACCATTTCCATCGCTTTAGTGATTTTTTGCGTACTTTGGATACTGGCAATTTTTGTTCTAATCTCTTTTGCATTAGCCATTTTTTACCTCACCCTTACCATGTTTGAGTTGATTTAAAGCTTTCAAGTAATTCTTTTAGCTTAGTTTCAATCTCATCATTGTAATTACCTGTTTCATCAATTGATTTAACAAAATCGGCATATTGACTATGGGCATAAGCAAGTAGTGCTGTTTCAAATGGTAATACTTTAGCTAATTCTACATCTTCAAGATAACCACGTTCAGCGGCGTAAAGTACTATTGATTGTTCAGCAACAGTCATTGGCGAGTATTGCTTTTGTTTTAACAATTCTGTTACTTTTTCACCGTGACTTAATTGGTTTCTTGTTGCTTCATCTAAGTCTGATGCAAATTGAGAGAACGCAGCTAATTCACGATACTGTGCAAGCGCAGTACGAATACCACCTGATAATTTTTTCATTATCTTAGTTTGTGCAGCACCACCCACACGTGAAACCGAAATACCAGGGTTAACCGCAGGGCGGATACCTGAGTTAAATAGGCTAGTTTCAAGAAAAATCTGACCATCAGTAATCGAAATTACGTTAGTTGGTACGAATGCTGAAACGTCACCAGCCTGAGTTTCAATAATTGGTAATGCTGTTAATGAACCTGTTTTTCCTTTAACTTCGCCTTTAGTGTACTCTTCAACATAGGCTTCGTTGACTCGCGCTGCGCGTTCAAGTAAGCGAGAATGAAGATAAAATACATCACCAGGATAAGCTTCACGTCCAGGCGGACGACGAAGTAATAACGAAATTTGACGATAAGCAACAGCTTGTTTAGATAAATCATCATAAACAATTAATGCATCTTGACCACGATCGCGGAAGTATTCTCCCATTGCACAACCAGCATATGGCGCTAAGTATTGTAACGCAGCTGATTCAGACGCTGATGCCACAACCACAATTGTGTTTTTAAGTGCACCATGCTCTTCAAGTTTACGTACAACATTGGCAATAGTTGATTGTTTTTGACCAATGGCAACATAAATACATTTTACACCTGAGTCGCGTTGGTTGATGATTGCATCGACAGCAAGTGCTGTTTTACCTGTTTGACGGTCACCGATGATAAGTTCACGTTGACCACGTCCAATTGGAATCATTGAGTCAACGGCTTTATAACCAGTTTGTAATGCTTGGTCAACGGATTTACGATCGATAACACCAGGTGCAACTACTTCTACTGGTGAAAAACCGTCATGTTGAAGTGAGCCTTTACCATCAATTGGTTCACCTAGTGTGTTAATAACGCGACCTAATAAACCTTCACCAACTGGTACTTGTAAAATACGTCCAGTACATTGTACTTTCATACCTTCAGACAAGTCTTCGTATGGTCCCATGACTACCGCACCAACGGAGTCTCTTTCAAGGTTTAATGCCATTGCATATCGGCCACCTGGTAATGCAATCATTTCGCCTTGCATTACATCAGTTAATCCGTGGATTCGAAGGATACCATCACTTACAGATATGATAGTTCCTTCATTGTGAGCATCACTCACAATATTGAACTGAGCTATCCGCTCTTTAATTAGTTCACTTATTTCAGTTGAATTTAGCTGCATTATCAGTCCCCTTAAGACTGTAGAGCGTTATTTAAACGATTTAAACGCCCTCTGATACTACTATCAATAACCATATCGCCCGTACGAATAATAAAACCAGAAATGAGCGATTTATCTATATGACATTTTAGTTTTACTTTTCGTGATAAACGTTTTTCGACAGCGACAGAAATTTTATTAAGTTGCTCATTAGTTAGTTCACTAGCAGAAATTACATCAACATCTGCTTGCAATTCTCTATCTAAACAATATTGTTCAAACAAGATTAACACTTCAGGAAGAAGTGATAATCGTTTGTTTTCAGCCATAATCTTAATAAAATTAGTACTAAACTCATCTAACACATCTTTACAGATGTTGATGAGTAAATTAGCCACCGAATCAGTTTTCATATCAGATGTTAAGACACTTCTTATTTGAGTATCTTTACTCACTTCAGATGTTAGCACTAATATTTTATGCCATGATTCGATGCTGTTATTTTCTACCGCAAATTCGAAAGCGGCTTTAGCATAAGGGCGAGCAATCGTAATTAAGTCAGCCATTGCTCTATTCTCCTTATAGTTCAGCTACGAGTTTATCAATGATGTCGCTATTTGCGGCTTCATTAACAGAACGTTCAATAATTTTTTCCGCACCAGCAATAGCGAGTGTAGCGACTTGCTGTTTAAGCTCTTCTCTTGCTCGTTTGCGTTCAGCTTCTACTTCGGCAAGCCCTTGAGCAACAATTCGTTCTTTTTCGCGAGAAGCTTCTTGTTTTGCTTCTTCAAGAATGATTGCTTTGCGTTTATTCGCTTGCTCAATAATTGCATTAGCCTCAACCTTAGCCTGTTGCATTATGTCAGATGTATTTGCTTTGGCTAATTCCAAATCTTTTTTTGCTGTTTCTGCTGAAGCAAGTCCTTCGGCTATCTCTTTTTGGCGTTTTTCAATCGCGCCAATAACAGGAGGCCAAACAAACTTCATACAGAACCAAACAAACAATACAAATGTAATTGCTTGGCCGAGGAGAGTTGCGTTCATATTCATGACACGATTCCTCTTAAATTTTTATTAACCTGCAACAGCAAAAATAACGTAAAGCGCAATACCTACACAGATCATTGGAATTGCATCAACTAGACCCATAACGATAAAGAATTGAGTACGTAACATAGGCATTAATTCTGGTTGACGAGCAGCACCTTCTAAAAATTTACCACCTAATAAACCAATACCAACTGCACCACCAATTGCAGCTAATCCCATCATAATGCCTGCGGCTACAAATAACATTTCCATTATATACTCCAGTTTATTAACAAAAAAATATTAAAATTAATGATCTTCCGTTGCCGACGCCATAGCTAAATAGACGATCGTCAACACCATAAAAATAAAAGCTTGTAACGTAATTATTAAAATATGGAAAATGGCCCATGGTAACGATAATACCCACTGTGACCACCAAGGTAATAATGCAGCTATTAAGATGAAGATAAGTTCACCTGCATACATATTTCCGAAAAGTCGAAGCCCTAAAGAAACAGGTTTCGCTAATAGGCTAACTAATTCAAGTACTAAATTAATAGGTGCAAATGCCCAGTGATTAAATGGATGCAAGGTATATTCTTTAACAAATCCTGAAATTCCTTTGTACTTGATTGAGTAAATGATGATAAGTGCAAACACACCTAAGGACATTGACATAGTAATGCTTACATCTGCTGTTGGTACAACTCGCAAGTGTGACAGACCTAAATACTGACCAGCATAAGGTAGAAAATCAACAGGGATAAGATCCATTAAATTCATCAAGAAAACCCAAATAAACACTGTTAATGCTAACGGCGCAATGAGTTTATTTTGACCAGTAAACATATCCTTAACAGTATTATTGACAAATTCGAAAATCATTTCTACTGCACATTGCAGTTTACTTGGGACGCCACTAGTGGCTTTTCTTGCTACACGATGGAATATCCATAAAAAGATAACACCAAGTAAGATCGAAAAGAACAATGAGTCAAGATTTAAGGTCCAAAAACCAGAACCTACTTGCAAGTTCTCAAGATGATGCTTGATATAAGCTTGTGGTGAAGCTGGAGAGGAAACTGACATATAACCCTCTTAACCTATTTTTAAAAATAAAAAATATTGCTCATGTTTTCACTTGAAAGATATAAGCAATTGCTGTAATAATCTGAAGTTACTATTTTAAACCTAATTGCCTATAACAAGTCAACCTTTGATTAACAAAATTAAAATTTTAGACACTTTTTACTAATTTTACGTAAATGCACGCAACTTCTCTTACTATTCTAACCTCAATACAGCTCAATTAATGGCTTAATTAATGGGCATGATTGGGGGTATTTTTAAGCTTTAACTGCTGTAGCGATAGTTTCTGCTAGTTTTTGCACTTCAATTTCATTGCATCCTTCTACCATAACACGAATTAGCGGTTCGGTTCCTGATTTACGGATCAAAACTCGACCATTATGACCAAGCTGTTTTTCTGCTTGTTTAATTGCCGCTTTCACTTCATCACTATTTAGGGGGTCATTTTCACCTGAAAATCGAACATTAATTAATACTTGTGGTAACATTGTCATACCACTGCACAAGTCAGCCAATGACATATCATTACGAATCATTGCTGCTAATACTTGTAAGCCAGCAATAATACCATCACCAGTGGTGGTTTTATCTAATAATAAAACATGTCCCGAATTTTCGGCACCTAAGCGCCAATTTTTTTCGATTAGTTTTTCAAGTACATAACGATCACCAACTTTAGCACGAGCAAATGGGATACCGAGATTTTTAAGGGCAATTTCAAGCCCCATATTGCTCATTAATGTACCGACAACGCCACCTTTTAGTTGACCTTGTCTTAATGCTTCACGGGCAATGATATAGATAATTAAATCGCCGTCAATTTTTCGACCTTCGTGATCAACCATGATAATACGGTCACCATCGCCATCTAAGGCAAAACCTAAATTGGCTTTTTCATCAATAACTCGTTTAGCAAGCGCTTTTATGTCAGTTGCGCCACAGTTTTCATTGATGTTAACACCATCTGGCTCACAACCAATTTTTATTACTTGTGCTCCTAGTTCTCGTAATACTTTTGGTGCTATGTGATAGGTGGCACCATTAGCGCAATCGACAACAATTTTTAATCCAGACAAACTTAAATCATGGTCAAATGTGCTTTTACAAAATTCAATATAACGCCCTGCAGCGTCGGTAATACGGCTAGCTCGACCAAGTTGTTTGGATTCAACGCAATCGATCTCTTTTTCAAGTTCGGCTTCAATTTCTAGTTCGATTGTATCATCAAGCTTTTTCCCTTCGGTTGAAAAGAATTTAATACCATTGTCATAAAAAGGATTGTGTGAAGCAGAAATAACAACGCCGGCATCAGCACGAAAAGTGCGGGTTAAATAGGCAATTGCCGGGGTTGGCATTGGTCCTGTAAACGCAGCGGCAACACCAGCAGAAGCAAATCCCGCTTCTAGTGCTGATTCAAGCATGTAGCCTGAAATGCGGGTATCTTTACCGATTAATACTTTTTTAACACCATCTTTGGCTAGCACTCGCCCAGCAGCCCAGCCTAATTTAAGCGCAAAATCTGGTGTAATAGGATACTGGCCAACTTTACCGCGAATCCCATCTGTACCAAAATATTTTCGATTAGACATGATATTCCCTCACACTAACATTTATTATCTCTAACAACTATCTTTTAATAAAAAGTATATTTTAATTTGTGAAAAACTTTTAAGAAAGTATACCTTTTAATATAAAACTACTCTCGATTGTCATTGGCAAATTTTAATAATCCTTGGCTCTCTTTAATAAAACGTTCGGCATAACTACCAAACCATTGAGTTACTTCGTTAAAACTTTTAATAAATTTAGTTTTGTCACGTTGTTCAATAAGTTCGACCATTTGCCCAAAGCGTTCATAGTAGCGTTTAATTAATTCAATATTATCATCTGACGCCATGATGATATCGGCATAAAGCTCAGGATCTTGAGCAAATAAGCGCCCAACCATCATCAATTCAAGGCGATAAATTGGCGAAGAAAGTGCGATCAATTGCTCTAAATCGGCCTGTTCTCGTTGCAAATTGACACCATATGAGAACGAAGTGAAATGGCGTAATGCTTGGATGAACGACATGCATTTGTCATGCTCCTTGGCATTAATCGCACATAAATTGGCACCCCAAATACGCATTTGTTCAATTAGCCATTGGTATTTATCTGGATATCGCCCTTCACAATAAACAATAATTTGTTTGGCTAAATTTGGTACATCTGGACCAAACATTGGGTGTAAACCGACTACAGGCCCTTGATGTTTATCAAGCATTGCCTGGAGAGGCTTGGCTTTTATAGATGTAAAATCCGTTAAAATACAATCTTTGGGTAATGGTGGTAGTTGTTTAATGACTTCACAGGTTTTGTTAATAGGTACTGTCACGATAACAGCCACTGCATCAGTAACCACTTCGGCTGCTTGATGCATAGTTTTAGAACCTAATGTTTTAACCTGATAGCCAGATAGGGTAAATAAATGAGCAAACAATCGTCCCATTTGCCCATTACCACCAACAATCACTATTGATCCTTGACCACTATAGACTTTTTTAAAACCTTTATCATTTTCGCTAATATAAGACTCACGCATTAAACGACGTAAAATATCTTCTATTAAATTGGGGGATATACCTACTTTTTCAGCTTCATGTCGCCTTTTAGCTAACATATCCGCTTCACGATTGGGATCATAAATCGGAATGCCATGTTTGCTTTTTACTTCGCCAACTTCGGCAACTAATGCTAATCGCTTTGTAATTAAAGATAAAATGGATTTATCAACTTCATCGATTTTATCGCGCAAGGCAAGTAATTCCGTAGACATATTTAGTGATTCCCTTTATCACAAATGGTGGTTTTTATTGTAATAGCTTAACAGTATAACGTATTTTTGTTACGATGCGTATTTAGTTTATAACATGGAATTAAATATAATAAATTTATTATGAAAGTTATCTCGTTTAATATTAATAGCCTTCGCGCTCGAATTCATCAATTATCAGCAATTATTGAGACACACCAACCAGATATTATTGGTTTACAAGAAACTAAAGTTCATAACGATCAGTTTCCCATTGATGAATTAGCACAGTTTGGTTATCACTTACATTATCACGGACAAAAAGGGCATTATGGAGTAGCGTTGTTAACCAAGCAACAACCTTTGTCTGTGCAATGTGGCTTTCCAAACGATAGTGATGATGCTCAATGTCGTTTGATCATAATTGAGTTACCTACTAGTCAAGGTAATCTAACAATAATTAATGGTTATTTCCCTCAAGGAGAAAGTTTACACCATGAAATTAAATATCCAGCTAAACGTAAATTTTACAATGACTTAATACAGTATTTACAAGATCATCAATTAAATAATCAACTAACTTTAGTTATGGGCGATATGAATATTTGCCCAACCGATTTAGATATTGGCATTCCAGATGATAGCCGTAAACGATGGCTTCGTACGGGAAAATGTTCATTTTTACCAGAAGAACGAAAATGGATAAACGAATTAATGTCTCTCGGTTTTATTGATACTTACCGCAATGCTCACCCAACTGAACTTGAGTATTCTTGGTTTGATTATCGTACTAAAGGCTTTGAAACCCATAATGGGTTAAGAATTGATTTAATATTAGCTAGTCAAAAAATGATGACTTATTGTAAACAAACGGGTATTGATTATGATATTCGTGCAATGATAAAACCATCTGATCATGCACCAATTTGGGCTCAATTTGATTTAGTATAAACCTTTATAGTTATAATATAGTTGTAATAAGGACAATAGCATGCAAAGCAATTCGATTTTATCAGTGAAAGATCTTAATCAAATGGTTAAAGAATTGCTTTGTGATGCTATTGGCCAGATCTGGTTAATAGGTGAAATATCAAACTTTTCACGTCCATCATCAGGTCATTGGTATTTTTCGTTAAAAGACGATAGTGCACAAGTACGCTGTGCTATGTTTCGCAATAGCAATTTTCGTGCGGGTTTTACCCCACAAAATGGGCAACAAGTTTTAGTTAGGGCCACAGTGACACTATATGAGGCACGTGGTGAATACCAACTGGTTATTGATAAAATCCAAGCAGCAGGTACGGGATTATTACAGCAAAAGTTTGAGCAACTAAAACAAAAGCTGTCTGAGGAAGGTTTATTTGATTCTACCAATAAACAGCCATTACCAGAAAACATTTGCACAGTTGGAATTATCACTTCATCAACGGGTGCGGCATTGCATGATATTTGTCAGATATTAAAACGCCGAGATCCAAGTTTGCATTTAATTATTTACCCAACACAAGTTCAGGGCAATGAAGCGGCAGGGCAAATCGCTAACATGATTCACATTGCCAACATTCGTCAAGAATGTGATGTATTAATTGTTGGACGAGGTGGTGGCTCGCTTGAAGACTTATGTTCATTTAATGAAGAAGTGGTAGCCAGAGCTATTTTTGCTAGTCAAATACCTATTGTGAGTGCGGTTGGGCATGAGATTGATTTTACGATTGCCGATTTTGTGGCTGATGTTAGAGCGGCAACCCCATCTGCAGCAGCCGAGCTTGTTAGTCGAGACAGTTTACAACAAGTAAAACGTTTGCAAGTTCAACAGCAGCATTTATCCATGGCAATGGATTATTATTTAATGCAATGCCGAGAAAAACTCAATAAATGGCGACATCAATTACAGACTCAACATCCACAAACAAAGCTAGAAAAACAATTAAATCAACTTTTAGCTTATCGCCATTCATTATCTGAAAATATTCAGCAATATTTGCTCAGACTATCAAATCGCCATAATTCACTCGATAAAAGACTATTACGAGTATCTCCACAAAATAATATTACCTATTTAGGGCAACTTACTTGGCAAAAACAGCAACAATTAATTAATTTAATTAAACAAAAGTTAATAAAATCACAACATCAATTTGTTTTACAAACCTCTCAACTTAACAACGTTAGTCCGCTAGCTA
The DNA here is from genome assembly GCF_001690415.1 of Gilliamella sp. Imp1-1. NCBI lineage: Bacteria > Pseudomonadati > Pseudomonadota > Gammaproteobacteria > Orbales > Orbaceae > Gilliamella > Gilliamella sp. Imp1-1. Next base: position 16,195 of record NZ_LZHK01000099.1, on the reverse strand, counting down.
CTCTCGAACGAGGTTATTCAGTTACCACCGACCAAAACAACACAGTGGTTCGTCGCTCTGAACAAGTCACGGTGGGTGACATTATCGTAACAAAGCTGAAAAAAGGTAAACTTGTTAGCCAAATTACAAAAATTAACGAATAAAATAATTATATTTAAAGATAATAGATAAACCTATTTTACTAATCTTTAGTATCATTTTTGCAATTCTGGTGATCGCTAGTATATAATCTAAACAATAGGAAATTATTATATTATTTAGAGAGTTTATGCATTATCCAATCGGTATTGATTTAGGCACTACAAACAGTTTAATTTGTGTTTGGCAAGATGGTAAAACTGTCCTCATTCCTAACTCAATTGGTGAAGTTGTTACACCATCTGTAGTTAGTGTTGATGAAGACGATTCTATTTTAGTCGGACATGCGGCATTGTCTCGTTTAACTACTCATCCAAATCGCAGTGCAGCAGCATTTAAACGCTTTTTAGGTTCAAATAAAGTTTTCGAATTAGGTGACAAAAAATTTACGCCAACTGAGCTTTCAGCCATAATTTTAAAATCATTGAAAGCAGATGCAGAGGCTTTTTTAAACCAAGAAGTTCGTGATGTTGTCATTTCTGTTCCTGCTTATTTTAATGATGAACAACGTAAGCAAACTCGCTTTGCTGCCGAGTTAGCTGGATTAAATGCTGTACGCTTAATCAATGAACCAACAGCAGCCGCTATGGCATACGGATTACATGAAGATCAATCGGGTAATACTTTAGTATTTGATTTAGGTGGTGGTACGTTTGATGTAACAGTGCTTGAATATTCAATGCCCATTATTGAAGTGCATGCTTCTGCTGGTGATAACTATTTAGGTGGTGAAGATTTTACTCAAGAGCTTGTTAAAGTTTGCTTAAGTGAATGGAATCTTAAACAACAAGATATTCCGACCGATGATTATGCTCGCTTATTAGATTTAGCCGAACAACTAAAATGTAAATTAAACGGTGAACAATCACACACCTTAACTTGGGTTTGGCAAGATAAGCAATGGCAATTTTCCTTAAACGAAAGCCGAGCTAAAACACTATGGTTACCATTACTTAATCGCTTACGAGCACCAATTGAACAGGCATTAAGTGATGCCCGATTAAAACCTAATCAACTTGAACATATTGTATTAGTGGGTGGTTCATCACAATTGGGAGTGGTACGAGAGCTGGTAACCAAATTATTTGGTAAATTACCGTATCGCCATATCAATCCGACAACGATTGTTGCACAAGGAGCCGCAGTTCAAGCGGCTTGTCGATTGCGAAATGCCGATGTTGAAGAAGTCATTTTAACTGATGTGTGCCCTTATACGCTAGGGATTGAAAGTTGTTCAAATAATGTCAGTGGGTTATTTTCACCCATTATTGAACGTAATACCATTGTACCGACATCAAAAGTAAAAACATTTTACACAACGCACCCTCAGCAAAAAGCGATATGTATTTCGGTTTATCAAGGTGAAAATCCACGCGTTGAAAATAATGTTTTAATTGATGAGTTTGAAGTGCCTTTAACACCAATGGAAAGAACACAAGGAATTGATGTCCGCTTTAGTTATGATCTAAATGGCTTATTAGAAGTTGATGTGGTTTTGCTTGAAACAGGTAAGCAACATGGAAAAGTAATTGATCATAGTCCAATTGGATTAACAGACAAACAAAAACAAGACAGTCATGATCGCTTGAAAGCACTTAAAATTCACCCTCGCGACGAAATGCCGAATCGTACTTTATTAGCAAGGCTAGAACATGCATGGGCACAATCATTGGGTGATGAGAGGCTATTAATTGGATCATATATCGAAGTTTTTATGGAAGTACTAAATAGACAAAATTCTGAAGAAATTAACGAAATTCGTTGTGAAATTGAATCTAATCTACAAGATCTGAATCGATAACCAATAAAATTTAAAAAATATAAAAAGTCCTCTTTTTTAGACATAAAAAAGAGGACTTTAATTTGTTTACTTTTCCTTTTCTTTGCTTGTTTCTTCTACGGGTGATCCAAAACGGTTAGTGTATTTGACACCAGAAACCCAAAATGGCGCAAAAAATAAGAAAAAAACTAATATTTCGGCCAAAAAACCGATGAGCGGTTCACCTTTATCGATATCATTAAAACGTCGTTTTAAAGCAAAAACCATATTGGTTACAGCAATAGAATAACAAATCATAGAAAAAGTAGGGCTATTCAATTCAAAATTGTTGTTAAATACGGTCATCAATCCTAACACAATGAAGCTACAACATAATTGTATAATAAAACCTTTTATATTAGTTCGCCCTTTCCAACGCCAAAACTGCCACCATTTATTTTTAGGTAATGGCTGTGATTCCAGTTTTTGTTGATTTTCATGATTTTTTGCTATAAGTAATGACGCACAAAGCCGTAAGACTAAATCATTGTCACTGTTGTTTTTAAACTTGTATAACCTTTCAAGTTCACTTTCATCGCATATACCGTAAGAGTTAGATAAACGTTTAGCAATGGTTACTATTTCATCAACCAGTTCGGTATAATTGTATTTTATTTTATCATCAGATGATAGTGACTCCCAATTTTTTGGTAGAGCTGTTGATATTTTTATTAACTCTTTATTATCGCCAGTAATATCTTGTAACATTGTATTTAATTTTGTTTTTTGATTGGGCTTATTAAATACTATGGTGTATAAAATCATCAAGTAGAGAGGATTTTGTTTCGCTAATTTAGGATGCCATACTTGTTCAAATTTTTGCTCAATTTCGTTAAAATCAATGCTATCAGGTGTATCATCAATATACGATTCAATTGAATTTGGATAATTTATTAAAATGCAATCAATTAACTTACTGTCATTGTTAATCAGATTATATAACTCTGTTTCATTTTGCCAGTTTCCTTGTTTAAAAATATTAATAAGAGGGGATAGCAAATTATCATCCGGTAGTTGGAATGTATTATTTTCAGTTTGAAGATATTTGGCCGTTGCAAAGGGTTGACTGGCAATTGATATAACTAATAAACAATTACGATACCATTGCCAATAGGCATTTTTATTACTTGAACAGATAGAAGCATCTGGAGGAGCTGGTAGTTTGTAAGGTATTCGTATTGTAAGAAAAGCTACCCAATCATACATTTCCATATATGAATAATCTAAATTATTATAAAGATGAAATATGGCAACATAAGGCAAATAATCAAGCCTATCTAGCCATAAACGACAATAAAAACAATGATTATCTTCAGAGTTAGGATCAAATTTAGCTGGGATAGGCGCATTTTCATCACTATCATATAGCCAAGCTTTAAACTCTTGTACGGGCGGTAGCTCTGATAACCATGTTAGGTTTTGTCGTGCTTGCCTTTGTAAATTTTGCAAAATAAATTGTTCAAATGGATCATCGCTGCGTTCATCAAGGATTTCTTGCAATAATCTTTCATTACCGTGGCGAAGCATGATGGCATGGCGATATAAGCGATACAATCGATTGGTACCGTCATCAAGTAACAGCATGGATAAAACTTGTCTATAATTCCAATTTACATTTAACGCCCAATCAATAAAATTGGCTATTTCAGGGGAATAATCACTAGCCTCTAGTTCCGCCAATCGTGAAACAGTTGTTGCTGTTAGCTGAGGTATTGCATTTAAATAATTTTCAGTGTTATCTATATCAATACAGTAAGAATTATTAAGTGCCATGATTAATAATGGGAAATAATCTTTATTATAATATTCGCACCAACCAGCTATCCAGCTGGCTGCTTTATCTTGATAATGACCAGAACTATAAAGATCTAGCCAAGATTGTAAGGACTCTTGCTTATTATCAAGTAGCGTATATTGAATAGCGGCAATATATTTCCATTCGATAATGATATTTTCATCTTGATCATTTTGGGAAATACATTTTAAAGCGTAATCCAAAATAGCTTGATTTTTTATATTAGCTATACAATGCCAATAGGAAAATTTAAGCATCAAATTTTTATCATCAGGAAGATAAATGACCGTATCTTGTGATAAGAATGCATAAATATCCTCAGATCTACGCTCCCAAAATAACCACCTAGTATAGTACATATAATCGATAGTTACATTTTGCAGTGTTTTACTTGTTGTCGGTAAATAGGTGTAATTGAACAAATCACCACGATCAATATGATTTAAATAATTATCATACTTTTCAAAATCATCGGTAAATTGAATCATTAGCAGTTGCCGCCAACGTAAACTATCGGCTAATAGTTTGACACATGACTCTGATATATTTTTTGATTCATAACTTATTTCTAACAATCGCCATTTTACAGAATCAATAACTGCCATTGAGTAGTCATAAAATGAACCAATAAATTTTTGCCACTCGTTAACATTAAAACAGCGTCGAGGATCATCTAATAATGTTTGATAAGCCTCACAAATTTCATTGGCTTTAAGCTGTTCTTCTGTTAAAGATACTGATACTTCTTGTTGTTCTGATTCAGACTTAGGTTCATCGGCCATTGTTTCGGGCGATTGTGCATATTTTATTGCTGACTCATAGGCTTCGCGTAATGCTTTAAAACCATCGGGATCAGTTTCAGGATGATATGAAGGTAATTGTGCTCGATATGCTTGACGAATAGCCGCTTGATCGGTTGTTTTTTCAATGCCTAACAGTTGCCAAATATTTTCATTCATGACCAATCATACTCCATTAGTGACTCAGGTTTTTCTAGTTCTTCAATATCTATATACCAAGATAAACGATTATGTGGGGCATCTTTATCTTCATGTAAATTTGCCATGGTATGAGCGCGTGATGCTCGAGTCAATTCGCAACGTAATGTTTCTAAGTCTTCTTTTCTATTGAGTGATATCCAATATTGATAGCCAACAAACCAGCCTGAAAAGTAATGGTGCCAGTTTCTATAATAATATTGACAACGGAGTCCTATTCGAGAAAGAACCCATAAGGCCTCTTGTTCGGTGATATATTTATTAGTGATACCATTTCGTAAGATATATCCCATTCGAGCATAATCCCAACTACGGATACCTGCAGTACCGCACACAGGAAAGGTTTGTTTGACAAAATCAAGCAAAACTTTTTGATAGTCATCTTGTTCTTGATAATGGTCACACCAATCAAATTCGGAAAGTCGAGAATACATCAAATAATATTTAGACAATGCTGAAGCGTGCCCATCATCAACCATGTCGAACACACAGTTAAGTAAAGTTTCACGGGAATCAATCCCCCAACTCTCTTTCATATCAACAAAATCTCGATCTGGATAAAAAAATGGCGAAGTATAACTTGCTCCATTTTCTATGTTTATTACAACCATTGGTGCAGATAAACCATATAGCCAATCGACACAATCTTGATTCATATTTGTATTCCAATCATCTAATTTATTTTATTTATTATCAAAAGATAGCAGATTTTACACTAAAATAACAATTGAAATTCAAACAGAAATCTATGGTATGGTTAAGTTTAATAAAATATAAATACTGCTATAAGCTAGCATAAATCATAAAATTATTTGCAAATCAATATCTACAAGGCATAATACAAACAATTTATTGAAATTTGATTATTACAGAGTAATAAATCATAAGGAGTTATAATGAAAAAAGTTAGCTTAATAGTAATGTTAATTTCTTGCGCATTAACATTACAAGGCTGCGTTGCTGCCGTTATAGGAATTGGTGCAGGGGCTACGGCAAAAGTTGCAACCGATCCTCGTACTGCGGGTACTCAAGTTGATGATACAACACTTAGTTCACGCATGAGCATGAAAATAAAAAATAATGGACCATTTTTTATTGGTTCTCGTATTGTTACTAGTGCTTATGGTGGTAATATTCTGTTAACTGGACAAGCAAATAATGAACAAGTTGAAAAAGCTGAAAGTCTTGCTTACCAAGTTGAAGGAGTAAAAAAAGTCTATAACCAAATTCGTATTGGAGAGCCTGTTGGTGCAGGGACTATTACCAATGATACATGGATAACGACTCAAGTTAAATCTCAGTTAGTTTTAGATGCCAAAACAAAAGCTCGCAAAATTAAAGTAGTAACTGAAAATGGCGAAGTTTTCTTAATTGGTATTGTTACGTCAGAAGAAGGTAAAGTAGCAGCCGAAATTGCAAGTAAAGTCCGTGGTGTAAAAAAAGTGATCACATTATATACGTATACTGAAGATTAAATAGTGACTATACAAAAGACAGGGGGGCGATTAGCCCCCTTTTTTATACAACTGATTTAATACGCTCAATTAATTTAGTAACCCCTTGCAAACGAGATTGGCTTAACTCATCAGAAATTTTCAATTGGCTTAATAAGGATTGAAAATCGAGCGTTGCAATTTCTTGCGCTGTTTTATTATTAGCAATAATAATTAAGATTGCCAATAATCCTTTCACTATTCGACCTTCACTATCACCACTAAAAACATAGGTATCATCTGTCTGTTTTTGATAAGTCAACCAAACTCGGTTTTCGCAGCCATTGACTTGATTTTGCGCTGTCTTTTGCTCTTCAGGAAAATCAGGCAATTGCTTTGCTAACATCACTAACTGTCGATAACGATCTTGCCAATTATGTTGCTTTGCGAATAATTCGGCTAAGCTTTGCTGTGATAGCATAATATTGACCTATTTACGATTAAATGTTTGTAAAAAAGTTTCAGGAAACTATACGTTTCAGTATAAAATCACACTAATATTTCAATTACATTTTGCAATACTGAAATAAATTTATCCACATCTTGCTGATTATTATATGGCATCAATGAAACACGAACCGCTCCGTGGCATCCTAATTTATTCATCAAAGGCTGGGCACAAAGCTCACCAGTACGGATGGCAATATTTTGTTCACTTAACAAAATAGCAATATCATTATGATGAATATTATTGATATTAAAAGTGATTATCGGGCTATCATCCACACTATAAAATTGAATATCGGCAAATTGGTTTAGTTGTGATTTTGCATAATAAGCTAGCTGTTTTGTGTAGTTTTCAGCTTGCTCATTATCCCAACTTTTTAACCACTCAAGTACGGAATTAAAACCAACAATACCTGCAATATTAGGCGTACCAGCTTCAAATTTATAAGGAAGATCTTCTTGAATAAAATCATCAAACGAAGCACTTTTTAGCATTTTACCGCCACCATGCCAAACCGACATTAGCTCAAGTAATGCCTTTTTACCATATAAAACGCCAAGCCCCGTTGGACCATACAATTTATGGGTAGAAAAGGCATAAAAATCGATATCTAATTGGTTAACATTAATTGCATGATGAACAACACCTTGCGCACCATCCACCACTAAAACCGCATCATATTGATGAACAATGTTGCTTATTGTAGCTAAATCAGGGCAAAATCCAGTGACGTTTGACATTTGAGTCACTGCAACAATCTTGGTCTTAGCTGACATTAACGACGATAACTCATTAACATCCGACGACCACTTAACGACTTTAGCCCCCGTTTGCTTAGCCACAATCAACCAAGGTAACAAATTACTATGATGCTCTAATTCACTCACAATAATTTCATCATTGGGTTGTAACAACGATCGAGCATAGCTTTGCGCAATTAAGTTAATTGACTCGGTTGCACCTCGTGTCCAGATAATTTCAGCACTACTATTAGCGTGAACCAAATCGGCAACATTTTGTCTTGCCTTATCAATTTTTGCAGTTACTTGCAAAGCATCTTGGTGTAAACTACGTTTTGCAGTAGCAGTATTCTGGGCATAATACGCAAGTGTCGCATCAATCATTGCTAGTGGTTTAAGTGCTGTTGCTGCCGAATCAAGATATACGCTTTCACTATTAAGTGCAGGAAAACTTACCCGAAACTGTTCAGGCAGAAAATGCTTATTGGGTAAGTTCAAGTCCGGCAATCCCATTCCAGTAACCATTACAATCTCGGTTATGTTCAATTTGTAGTGGATTTAATCCATCTTCGTTAGCTTTAAATTGCTTAATAATATCAAGTGTTTCAATACCAAGTGGTGAAATCCTAACGATATCAACCAACCCTTTCATCTCTTTTAGATTATTTCCCAAATTGTAACAATAACCGCTTTGAGTCTGAATACCGTTTAACACAAATACTTTCTGTTGTTCTTGTGAAAACACCTCACGTCCAACAGGATACTTAATACAACAAGTTTCGCATTTATCTTTAGGCTTATCTTCCGATCTTGCGGTAAAACAGCGAGCTGAATAAGCTAAAGGTAAATAACCATAACTAAACACTTCAACTTCAAAATTTCGTGCGATATTTAAACTCTCAAACTGTTTAAGCACATTACTCAACCAATCACGAGAAAGTTCAACCGGCATACACCAGCGAACCATACCTTGTTTTTGTAATAATTTTAAAGTTAAAGCGTTATAACAGTTAATAGCCGGACCTGCAACAAAGGGTAATTTATGCTCATGCGCAACATTAATGGCAGCTAAATCGTTTGCTTCGACTAAAAACTCCCCATTATTAACCAATTGCCGTAAGTCATTTAATTCTGATGGTGCTTCAAGTAAAGCTAATGTAGAAAGCACTACCTGTTTACCAGATTTAGCAATCTCTTTTGCTAATTCAATCCAGTTTGGTACTTTCATTTCACGGCGCTTGGTACAAACCGTTTCGCCCATATAAATAATATCCGCTTGACTCTCTTTAGCGGCGTAATAAAACGCTTCTGTTTCAGTTTTAGGCCAATAATAAAGCACTGGTCCTAATGCGTATTTCATGGTTTTGCTCACTATATTTATGTTAGATCTTTCTCAATGATTTACGTTGATGCTGTTAGCACATTACCTATTGCTAACTCACACCTTATTGCCATTTACGGTGATAAGCGCCTAATGTTGTTTGTGTGCCTTCTGACACCGAACCAAGCGTATCGATCCAGCGTTGTTCGGCTTGGAATGATTGCGGATTGGCTTTATAGCGATCGATGGCTTGTCGCCACACTTTAGTGACTTGCTCAACATAAGCAGGGCTACGCTGACGGCCTTCTATTTTGACTGATGCAATATTTGCGGCAAACAGTTCAGGCAATAGCTCAATGGTATTCAAACTTGTTGGCTCCTCGATCGGATGATAAAGCTCATCTCCAACAAAATAACGACCTTTACATAGTGTTGGATAGCCAGCATTCTCACCTTTCTTATGACAATCAATTAACACATTATTCAGTCTTGACTCCAGTCCTTTCTCGGTTTCTTCCCAACGAACAAATTTGGCAGGCGAACAAGCGCCAACGGTATTAGGGGATTGGCCAGTTAAGTAAGATGACAAATAACATCGACCTTCCGCCATAATACACAAACTACCAAAAGCAAACACTTCAAGCGGAACGGGTGAAACTTGCGATAACTGTTTAACTTGATGCATCGAAAGTACGCGAGGTAAAACAATGCGATGTACCTGAAAATTATTATAGTAAAACTTAATCGACTCTTCATTGGTCGACGACGCTTGTACAGAAACATGACGCTCAAGATTAGGGTATTTTTCAGCCGCATAATCAAGCATAGCAAGATCGGCAATAATTAAAGCATCAGCACCAATATTAGCCGCAGTATCAACCGCATATTGCCAACGCTGAAAATTTTCTGGATGGGCAAAAGTATTAATAGCAATATGCAATTTTTTGCCGTGTTTGTGTACATAATCTGAAGCTTCAATCAATCGCTTTTCATTAAAATTTAAACCAGCAAAATGACGGGCATTGGTATCGTCTTTCAAACCAATATAAACAGCATCAGCGCCATTATCAATAGCCACTTTTAATGATGGTAAAGATCCCGCTGGACAAAGAAGTTCCATAATTATTCCTAACTCAATTTTTATAGTTTATACGCTCTGTATTATGCAATAATTCCGAGTGTAATGCGAATAGAAAGCGGTGGTTATGCTTAAAAAATGGGTAGTATACTATAACCACTGCCGAAAATATGATATGGGTAATTTAACTTTTATAAATAGCGGAAAAAATACGGTGGAGTAGAAAGTTCAGATATCAAACGCTTAAAAGAACTTGAGACCGAAAATCACAAACTTAAACAGATGTTTGCCGAATTAAATTTAAAATCACAGCTTCAGGAAGAAATCATAAAAGAATGTATGCCCATCAAGGAACAAAAACATGGGCAAAAGAGCTACAAGCCACTAAATCAATCCAATTGTCATGAGCTCTTACTATTATCAACCTAAGTTATTGGATGATTACTTTGGTATTAAACGATATAGCTGAAAAACATTTACGCTGTGGTTTCCTAATGAAAGTAAGTTTTCCCGACCGATCGGTTAAAAAGTTATCTATTTCAGCAATACAGCAAGCTTTTAAAAAATGTGCTATGTCCTCTAAAACAGGGAAAATGCATTGAGTCCATCTATTACAGAATTTGGTAACCATATAAACCGTCACCTTTAACAGGTAAATACACAAAATTTAGAATAGTATCTCAACATCCCCTGCTACAATAGTTATTGTGCAAAAAAGTATCCATTAATCATAGATACTTTTTATGCTTGATAACACTCAACCCAGCGTAAGTACTGTAACCAAAAAGGATCGAACTCACATTCAATTTTAACTGATAATGTATTATATCGGTTTGTTATTTGTTTAACTAATTGGAGTACTGACTGTTTATTTCCTACATACCATAGCATATTTCTTACACCTTCACTAAAACTGTTTTGGCAATGAATTCCCCTCTCATCAGCACGTAAAGCAAGATTAATAGCATCTTCTAATTCATAAACAAGTGAAAGTGTCTCTTTACTATCAACATCAACTATAACATTAAGTGCATAACAATAATTTTCATTTCCTAACAAAGAATTAGCCGCTTCATTACGATGCACTAACATTTTAAGATCTGTTAATTCAAATACAATCCATTGATCTTCTTGAATATTAAATATACCGGTATGTTTTAAATCTTCTTTCCATAACCGATCAAAAATAGTTACAAATTGGTTAGCAGGAATTGTGGTAGCACTCTGATCTATCTTTAAAAACTCAACAGCTTCTACTCTAACAGCAAAATCATATTCACCTAATAGGTGATCGAGATAGATTAATGCCATCGTTTCTGCCTGTTTTATCATCTCTTCAGGGACTGTCTTAGCAAACATAATACCGATAGATATTTTACGACGACTTTCTTTGTATTGAATTAATAAATCAGTTGCACCTAATGAAAAAGAACTCTCTTTAGATGTTATAACAAATGTATCTACATTATTAATGCGCTGACGAAATGCTTCTACTTCGAAAAACTGAAGATCAGGTGCTTGTCGGAAAATTTCTATTACATATTCGAAGCGTTCAATTTTTCCATCCGCAGTAAAAATAATTTTATGTTTCTTAGTATCCCCTACAGTAATTTCAGCAATGACATCTAACTGATTTTCATCTAATAGATTATTAATATTTTTCATTATATCTAAAATATCAAGTTCATTAAGAGATTGTTCAGAATTTTTTACTTGTTGCCAAAAATCTCGAATCATCGCACTTAAATAATCTTGTGTGCTTTGTTGCTCTTTTGGTGTGTTTTTAATATCAGGTGGTGATTTTTTCCAAAACTTTTTGAAAAACATATACTTTACCCTATCAACTCAATAAGAATCATACAAAACTAGTATTAATAATACACTATATTCATTTAAATTTTATAACTATTAATCATCTAATAAGATAATTAATTAAAATATTAACGATATAATATTCAGCAATATGATTATCAATATCAGACTAAAGTGTTAAATCAATAGCATTATCTTGTTATAATTTAGTGCTAACTTCAAATTATTTTGAAAATGTTCTAAAAAGATTCAAGACATAGATTTGCCAGTATCTAGAATTATAGTGCATAACATCCTATCTACTACTTATTCAAGTATTTTATTTAGTTTCTTATTTTTAGTTACTTAATAAGCTGATTTTTTAAATCAGTGAGAGCATTGCTGTTTGTTAAAGCTCTAGCTATTTTTTCGAATAAACTTCTTGCAAAAGATTTAAAGGTTATAGCAAATTAACCTTCTGAAAAATATTTTAACATATTGAAAAACTTTTATATTTGTCAGCTTAGCCTTGCTTTGTTATTTTGCATCCCAACCTGTTGGACTGATGGTTTAACAAAAGAGCAGGCGGAAAACCTTGAACTTGCAGGGGTTAAGCTTGGAATAACCGAACCGGAACTGGTTGAATTACTCAAAAACAAATATCACCTTTCTGAAAATGACATAAAAATTAGTGAAATGAAAATGCGATTACCGCCATCAAAAATAGGCAAAAAATCGATAATCGAAGGCACAATCAAAAGCTATGAAATAACTTTAAATGCCAACAATCAAGACGAAAAATTAACAATTAGACTTGAAGATGACTTAGAGCGTAACCCTACCAAATTAGTTGTGTTCAATGTTTATAAAAAAATGACATACACAGCAGAAATAGAGCAGAAAGTTTATAAAGAATTAACCCAAAAATATGGTAAAGAAGAATATAAAAACATAGTAGGGGATAAAATATGGAGCTATAAACTACGCTTTACATCTATCCCGAGAAACTGACGGTAAGTTTTATGTCGCAATTTTGACCGAAAAATATCACAAGCAAAAAACAGGATCGTAGTAAAAACGAAATAATTGCATAAACGGTTAATTTGGCTAAAAAACACCAAAAACTTTAATAAAGTTAATACCTGCATTAACTAATTTTTGCCTAAAAGTTTTTTGTTTTTGTGAATAAATAGGGATGGGTGTAGAGGTGTTAATGTTGGCTAACACACGATTGAACAAGTGATTTTACTGTTCAATCGTGCTTTTACTATATCCAATTAACCAAAAAACTTTTTCACTTTGTCAAAGAAGCTTTTTTCTTTGGGACTGTGTTTAGAGTTTTTATCAGCTTTAAAGCTTTCACCTAACTCCTTTAGTAACTCTTTTTGTTTACTGGTTAAATTAACTGGTGTTTCAACTACAACATGGCAGTAAAGATCACCGACAGCATTACCACGCAATGATTTTATGCCTTTGCCTCGTAGTCGGAACATTTTTCCTGTTTGAGTTTCAGCAGGAATTGTTAAGCTGACCTTGCCATTAAGTGTTGGCACTTCAACTTCGCCACCAAGTGATGCTAATACAATATTGATTGGAATTTCGCAATGTAAGTTTGTACCATCTCGCTCAAAAATAGCATGTGGTTTGACTTGTACTTGTACATATAAATCACCAGATGGCGCACCATTTAATCCAGCTTCACCTTCACCAGAAAGTCGGATACGATTTCCTGTATCAACACCAGCAGGAATAGTAACAGATAATGTTTTTGTTTTTTGTACTCGGCCTTCACCGTGACATTTTTTACATGGATTTTTAACTACTTTACCACGACCATGACAAGTTGGGCACTCTTGCTGCACAGCAAAAAAGCCTTGGCGCATTTGTACAACACCAGCACCATGACATGTGTTACACGTTACCACATCAGAAGGCTTTTCGGTTCCTTGTCCATGGCAAGTATCACAGCTTACCCATGTTGGGACTTTAATTTCTTTACTAACACCTGCAGCAGCTTCTTCTAATGTTAGTGTGATATTGTATTGTAAGTCATTGCCGCGAGATGCAGTTTGTCCACGACCTCGACCACCACCAAAGAAATCACTGAATATATCGTCAAAAGCTCCGCCGCCAAATCCACCAAAGCCTCCAAATCCTCCTGCACCGCCGCCTTGACCTTGTTCAAAAGCAGCATGGCCATATTGATCATAAGCCGCCTTTTTTTGCGGATCGGTTAGGACTTCGTAAGCTTCTTTAACTTCTTTGAATTTTTCTTCAGCTTCAGCTTTGTTATCCTGATTTTTATCAGGATGATATTTCATGGCTAGGCGTTTATAGGCTTTTTTTATCTCACTTTCACTGGCACTTTTACTAACGCCCAATGTTTCATAATAATCTTTCTTCGCCATAATTAACCTTTATTTTTATCTGTTTTCATAAACAACTAAACGGGCTTGAGTTACCTCTCGCCCGTTTAATGTATTACATGTTTAAAACTTGTTGGAATAACTCATTAAAAAACATAGTAACTAATGATTATTTTTTATTATCATCAACTTCTTTGAAGTCTGCATCAACAACATCATCTTGCGCAGTAGAGCTTCCGCTATTTGATTCCGCACCTTGAGCTGCTTGAGCTTGTTGTTGTGCTAATTCAAGCAATTTTTTAGAAGCTTCCATTAATGCAGTAATTTTCGCTTCAATTTCTGCTTTATCTTCGCCACGAGTGGCAACTTCTAAAGCACTTACAGCATCTTCAATTGCTTTTTTATCATCAGCTGATAACTGATCACCTGCTTCAGTCACTTGTTTACGTGTTGAATGAACTAGATGATCTGCTTGGTTACGAGTTTGAGCTAGTTCTTCAAATTTACGGTCTGCATCGGCATTTGCTTCTGCGTCGTTTACCATTTTTTGAATCTCTTCTTCACTTAATCCTGAAGAGGCTTTAATCGTAATTTTTTGTTCACGTCCAGTATTTTTGTCTTTAGCTGATACATGTAAAATACCGTCAGCATCAATATCAAAAGTAACTTCAATTTGTGGCATACCACGAGGTGCAGGTTGAATACCGTCTAGGTTGAATTGACCTAATGATTTGTTATCACCCGCACGTTTACGTTCGCCTTGTAATACATGAATGGTTACTGCTGATTGATTATCTTCAGCTGTTGAGAACACTTGACTATGTTTTGTTGGAATAGTTGTGTTCTTTTCAATTAAAGTTGTCATTACACCACCCATAGTCTCAATACCTAAAGACAATGGAGTTACATCAAGTAATAAAACATCTTTAACATCACCACCAAGTACACCACCTTGAACAGCCGCACCAACAGCAACCGCTTCGTCAGGGTTTACATCTTTACGTGGCTCTTTACCAAAGAAGTCAGCAACCGCTTTTTGAACCATTGGCATACGAGTTTGCCCACCAACAAGAATAACGTCTTTAATGTCAGAAACAGAAAGACCTGCATCTTGTAATGCAGTTTTTACAGGATCCATTGAACGTTTAACTAAATCTTCTACTAATGATTCTAATTTAGCGCGAGTCACTTTAATATTTAAATGTTTTGGACCACTTGCATCAGCAGTGATATAAGGTAAATTAATATCAGTTTGTTGCGCTGATGATAATTCAATTTTCGCTTTTTCTGCCGCTTCTTTTAATCGTTGCATTGCTAGCGGATCATTTTTTAGATCGAAGTTTTGTTCACGTTTAAATTCGTCAACTAAATAATTGATTAAGCGTGAGTCAAAATCTTCACCACCTAAATGAGTATCACCATTTGTTGCTAATACTTCAAAGGTTTTTTCGCCATCAACGTCGTCGATTTCGATAATAGAAATATCAAATGTACCACCACCAAGGTCATAAACCGCTATAGTTCGGTTACCTACATCTTTATCTAAACCATAAGCAAGCGCTGCAGCTGTTGGTTCGTTGATGATACGTTTTACATCAAGTCCTGCAATACGACCAGCATCTTTAGTTGCTTGACGTTGCGCATCGTTAAAATAAGCAGGTACAGTAATAACCGCTTCAGTCACCGCTTCACCAAGATAATCTTCTGCTGTTTTCTTCATTTTTTTCAATACTTCAGCAGAAATTTGTGGTGGTGCAATTTTTTGACCTTTAACATCAACCCATGCATCGCCATTGTCAGCTTTTACGATCTTATATGGCATGATGCTAACGTCACGTTGAACTTCGGTATCTTCAAAACGACGACCAATTAAACGTTTAATTGCAAATAGTGTATTTTGTGGATTGGTTACTGCTTGACGTTTTGCTGGTTGGCCAACTAAGATTTCTCCATCTTGTGTATAAGCAATAATAGAAGGGGTTGTACGATCGCCTTCAGCGTTTTCTAATACTTTTGCTTGACCATTGTCCATTACAGCAACACATGAATTTGTTGTACCTAAATCAATACCAATAATTTTACCCATAATCTTTTCTCCTCAAAACCTGTATTTTATTTCTTGTATATAAGTCTTAAATTTTAATTTTCAAGCCCTTACTTCACAAAGAAATGTTTTTTCTTTTCACATAAATGGGAACGTTATTATTA